>JAISBQ010000213.1 GCA_031266115.1 Bifidobacteriaceae bacterium | reverse complement strand
GGCCGGCCCAGGCCGGCGGACGCCACCTGCCCGCGACCCGCATGGGGCCGCCAACACGCCCGCCGGCCCCACCCCACCGCCGAACCCGCCCAGACCGGCACCCCATCGGTGGATTGAGGGTTAGGCACTGGGGAGGATACAGGCGCCGATGCCGCCGACCGGCTGACGTGCGCAAACGCTGGCCGCCGCGGGGGCGGCATCGGACGTGTCGTGACCGGAACCACCGTGGCCGGGTCCCGCGTGGCTGCGACGGTGGGTTAGGACGCCTGCGGGCAGGCGGCGATCACACGGGCGGCGTCCCGGCGGTAGATCACGCGTGGCGCTTCGAGGGAATGGTCCAGCACCATGATCAAGTGAGTTCAAGGATTCCACTAGATTTCAGCAGGTCCCGAAACACAGCGTTGACCAGGCACGATGCCGTGCCGTGGGTTCTGCGGGATACCGCCGGTCGCGGTGGTTCCCGGCTGAAAGTGGACAGTGGGTCTTGCGCGAGATCAGCTTCTGCAACCCGCGGACACTCAGATGATGGGCGGCGACCTGGCGGGCGTAGTAGTCCCTGGCGTCGGCTGACTTCAAAGGCAGGAGAGTCTTGAAATGGGTCCAGCTCAATTCTCGCCCCAGCGAGGCGACAACCTCCCCGCCGTAGTCGGCGCGCTGTTGGCCGAGGACCTCGAGGTCGATCAGATGGCCGATGCGCCAGAAGGTCAGAGTCAGCGCGACGTTCGTGTAGGTGGCGACCGCCTGCCGGGCCTCCTCGATCAGCGCCGAGACCCGGGCGAACAGACTGCCGTCCCCGCCCGCAGGCAATGTCGGCAGGGATGGAAGGTCGGTGAGTTCCTTCGGTCCTGTCATGATGCAATTCTCCCTCACTGGTCGGATGTCCGCTGTGCGCGCTCTGGCGGTTGCGTTCCTAACATGGACTGGGGTCGCTGGCTCATGACGGGAGACCGCGCGGCCGGTCGCGCCAGCTGCTGGAGGACCTCGGTCATGTCGGGCGCCTGGCGGGCCTCTTGGATGTAGTGGGTCCTGGTGACCGTGGGGCTGGAGTGCCCGAGCTGGGCGGCGGCATCGGGCGGCGGTGTCCGCAACTGGCTGGAACTGGACCGGGCCGCCAATTGAAGCCACTTGTGGACACGGGCGGAAACGGGTGCCGATGCCGCCGACCGGCTGACCTGCGCAAACGCTGGCGGCTTAGGGGGCGGCCCGGGAAGCATCGTGACCGGAGCCACCGTGGCAGCCCCCGGATTTCGATGGGTAAACGATGAGTTCAACAGTCGCGCGATGCAGTCAAGTTCCCCTCGTGCGAGCGGGTATCGGCAGCACCCGGTCTTGCGGTGCGGCGGTGGCGGCAACTTGCTCTGACTCCCCACGGTACGCCCGGTTGTGGGCCAGTCGCCAGCCGTGGTGTCAGAGGCCGGGTCTACCTTGAAAAGCGAGAGCTCCGGCCCTGGCTCCGCCGGGTTGACGACAACGACGGATAGGCTGAAGAAGATGGTTGTTACACACTGCCAGGACAACAGGTTCGGGCGTTCAGGATCGGCCCGCAGGCCGGTGGCAGTCGACCTGTTCGCAGGGGCGGGCGGCCTGTCGCTGGGCCTCGAGCAGTCGGGCTTCGACCTGCTGGCGTCCGTCGAGTACGACCCGGTGCACGCTACCACCCATGCGTTCAACTTTCCCTTGACGGAGGTCTTGTGTGACGACATGTCCGGCGTCACGTCCGCCCAGGTGCATGATGCCGCCCGGTCGGGCTGGCTCGCCCACCACTCGGACGAGCCGTGGGACGGCGAGATCGATCTGATAGCGGGCGGACCCCCTTGCCAGGGCTTCTCCTTCATCGGCAAACGGGACGTCGGCGACGTGCGGAACGACTTGATATTCCACTTCTTCCGAGTGGTGACGGCGCTCCGACCGCGCTACTTCATCATGGAGAACGTGCCGGGGATCGCCTCTGGCAAGCACCGAGGACTCCTCGACGACCTGATGGGACGGTTCCGGTCAGCGGGCTACGCGTTGGCCGAACCGAAGGTCTTGAATGCGGCGGACTATGGCGTGCCGCAAGACCGACGGCGGTTCATCCTGATGGGATCGCTCGCTGGCGTCCCGCCCCTGACCTATCCGTGTCCGCAGGTCCGGCCGGTCCGGCGGGTGAGGAGCGCGTTCGGGTCCGGTGACGGCTTGCCGCCGGGGCCGAGCGTGTGGGACGCCATCGGCGACCTGCCTGACCTGGACGGCTTCGCCGAGTTGCTGCGCAGCGACGAGGTGCCGCTGACGCCCGCGCAACTCGCCCGGACGACGTTGGCGGCATCAGTGTACGCGGCGGCCCGCAGGGGAGACCCAGGCACGGAGGACTTGGCGTGGCCGAGGGTCTGGGACCCCCGGCTGCTGACTTCCTCGGCGCGGACGGTGCACACGGAGCAGTCGGTCGGCCGGTTCTCAGCCACGCCGCAGGGAACGGTGGAGCGGGTCAGCCGCTTTCTGCGGCTGGACGAGGGCGGCCTGTGCAACACTCTCCGGGCGGGCACGGGCGGTGAACGGGGCGCTTTCACATCTCCCAGGCCGATCCATCCGCGGCTGCCGCGTGTCATTTCGGTTCGGGAGGCCGCCCGCCTGCATTCATTCCCCGACTGGTTCCGCTTCCACGCCACCAAATGGAACGGATTCCGGCAAATCGGGAACGCCGTGCCGCCGCTGCTCGGCCGCGCGTTGGGCGAACGGGTCGTTACCGCGCTGGGACTCGCACCGCTGCGCCCGCAGGAGGCGCTGGCCTTGGGCGACCCTGCCCTGCTGCGGTTGACGATGACTGAAGCGACGGCCCAGGTCGGCGCGCGGCACGAGTCGGTCCCGCTGTCCCGGCGACGCAGCCAGGACCGGCGGATGGCCGGGCTGTGGTGAAACGCGACGCTACCGATCCAGCCAATACCGGACGTCCCGGCGCGTCCAAGTACGCCAGGATCTTGGTACACGTGTTCCAGACGCACTTCAGCGCCGGCGACCGTGCCGTCGCTTTCAGCCGCGAAGAGTTCGCGGCCGCCGCACAAGAGTTGGGCATCGCGCTGCCGAAGAACCTAGGCGACGTCATCTACTCGTTCCGGTACCGGCGGCCGATTCCCGAAGAGATCGCGGCAGCGGCGCCTGACGGGACAGTGTGGAACATCATCGGGCGGGGCGACGCGCGATACGAGTTCCAGGCGGTGGTCGACCAGCCTTTGGATCCGAACCGACACCGCCGGGCCGTCAAGATACCCGACTCCACACCCGGGCTCATAACGCAGCACGCGCTGGGGTCGGAGCAGGCGTTGCTGGCCAAGGTCCGCTACAACCGTCTGATCGACGTATTCACTGGCATCGTCTGCCACTCCCTCCAGAACCATCTGCGCACCAAGGTGCCGGGCCTTGGCCAGATCGAGACCGACGAGCTCTACCTGGGCGTGGACCGGTCGGGCTCGCAGTACGTCATCCCGGTCGAGGCGAAGGGCGGATCAGACAAGCTGTCCGTCGTCCAGACGAACCAGGATTTGGCCCTCGCCAAGCACCGGTTCCCCGAACTCGAATGCCGACTGGTCGGTGCCCAGTTCGCGGACCAGGACATCTACTTGTTTCTGTTTGCCGAGGGCTCCGAACCGGGTCGCGTTGAACTGGTCGCCGAAGGACGCTACCGCCTCGTTGCCCCGGAGGAGATCACCGAGTCCGATCTTGCCTCGTACCGAAACGCGACCCCTTAGACGCGAGTTCAGCCGACGGGCCCCTGCGGTTTGGGCTGCATTCGTTTGGGCTTCGGATACGGGGCGTTCCTTCCTTCAGTCAGATCGGAAGTACGAGATGGCTCCCAACGCCCATGATAGGACCAGAAGCCCGAATCCAATCTGAGCCGCCAATGTGCGCTGGCCAGGCGCGCCTCCCCGCCGTCGTGGCCGCTCGTCACAGCACTGCTTGGTGACCTAAGCCACCGCCGCAGCCCCTCGGCACCGCGCGACGGTGGGTTAGGCGCTGGGGCGGGTACGGGTGCCGATGCCGCCGACCGGCTGACATGCGCAAACGCTGGCGGCTTAGGGGGCGGCCCGGGAAGCATCGTGACCGGAGCCACCGTGGCAGGGTCCCGCCGGGCCGTGACGGTGGGTTAGGCGCTGGGGAGGACACGGGCGCCGATGCCGCCGACCGGCTGACCTGCGCAAACGCTGGCGGCGGGATCCGTCGCCAGAACGCCGCCAAGTGGTCTCGTCGAGTGCCCGCTTTTGCACCCCACAGCTCATCGAGTGCCCGCTTTTGCATGGGAGGGTTTTGCGTTACCGCAGGTCAGCGTATCGGGGCCGTTCCGGGATGGGTGCAAAACTAGGCACTCGATTCCGAAACGGGTGCAATTGTGGGCACTCGACGCAAACGAGCATGCAAAACGAGGCACTTGGCGAACCAAGACGGCAGCGCCGACCGAACGGGCTAGCCGGTCGGCGCCGTTGGGGCGGATGGCTCGGGGCATCGTGGGTATTGTCCTAATGTTCTGGCGTAACCAGAGATGGGGACCGTCCCCAATGGTGGTTCGGCGACAGACGCGCGATGCCGCCGGGCAGGGCCGCCGCCCCGGCGTCGTGGGCGCTCGTCTTGGCGCCGGCGCCGGGGACTCCGAGGAGCCCAGGGCTTCCGGGATTTGAGCCTGGGGCGATAATCGGGGAGCCGGGGCAGTGGCCGGGCTTATGGTGATCCCAGCGCGAGTAGTGGGCTAGGAATAGCGTCTTGCCTCCTGACGTTATGGCAGCCAGTGCGATTCGTAGGGAATTGCACCCAATTTGATTAGGTTCGGCTTACCTTACCCGCTGGGGTCGGCGTAGCGTCGAGCCCAGGTACTCATCTAGCGCAAGGAGCGGGGACATGTTCTCGGGAGGCATTGGGCGATTCGGGCTCGGTTCGAGACGCGGAAGGCACGCAGCGCAGAAAGCCCACGGACGCGGCGAGCCAACCACCACTGGTAGCGGGGGGGGGTATGGGATTTAGGGCCGCGATCAGCCGGGAACGGGCGCCGCGCCACAGTCGCCATAGTCGCGGCTGCGTTGGCGGTCCCGGTACTGGCGCCAGTGTCAAGAGCGGAGGAACCGCCGCCGCCACCACCCGAGGTGATAGTCACCAAAGCCGACCTGGACCCGAACTACGACGTGCTGCGCGTGGTTGTGTCCTCGACCCCGCAGTTGGGCTACTTCTTCGACCTGGTTGGCGCCAACGAAGCCTTTGACTTCCAGTATTACAACCTGCCACTGGACCAGACCAGCCTGACGTTCCAGGGCGACTTCCCGGTCCGCATCGAGATCACCGGGCCTTCGCCCACCAACACCCCGCTGAGGGTCAAGTTCGACTCCGTGACCATCGACAGCCCCACAGGAGGACCAGCCTTCGGTCTGACCGGGGACTCCAACACCGCGCTGACCCTGGCGGGGGACACCACGCTCAGCTCCCAGCAGGGCGCGGGCCTGCAAGTGCCCTCCGGAGCCAGACTCACCATCGCGGACGCCGCCAGCCAAGAACAAACACCATCATTGAAAGCAAAGGGCGGCTCCGGCGCCGGGATCGGCGCGCAAGGCTCGGGCACGTCCGGCAACATCACCATCGACGGCGAGGTGCAGCTCTACGCCGAAGCCGGGGGCGACCCGGCCAGCACCAACGTGGCCGGGATCGGCGGAGGCGTGCAGTCCGGCACCCGCACCATCACCGTCAACCAGGGCACAGTGGTGGCGAGGGGCCTGGGAACAGCGCCGGGGATCGGCGGGATCGCCAACGTCACCATCAACGGCGGCTTCGTCTCCGCCACCGCCGGCACCACCGCCGGCGCCCCGCCCCAGCCAGACCCCGACACCCCAGACCCAGACAGCCCAAACACCCCACAAACAGACATCCCGGCAGCCGTCGGCGGCCTCACAGCCAAACTCCAGGTCAACGGCGGCAACATCTACGGCGACACCGGCCTGGCCCAGCCCACCAACAGCGCAGGCGTGGGCGTCTACCCCGTCTACGCCGCAACAGCCCTAAAGAACCTCGAAGTCACAGGCGCACAGTGGCTGGGCCAGACCATCACCGACGCCCAAGCCGCCTGGGACACCCAGCACGGCGACAAGTTCCCCAAGGCCACCCAGTCCGCCATCTTCTGGGCGCCCCCAGGCGAGTACGACAACCTGGACTACCAAAGCACCGACCCAGAAGACCAGACCGGCACGCTGGCCGCCAACGTGAAGCCGACAGCCGAACCGTACACGCCGGGCCAGTGGACCAATGTCCTGGCGCTGCCCCTGCGCGTGCAGGCCGTGGCGGACGGCACTGCCGACTCGGCGACATCGTCCAACTTCACCCTCACCCTGGACCCCGCCCAACCGGACCTCGCCATAGGGGACTTGGAACTGACGAACAGCACCGGCCGGGCCGCCCTGGGCGCGGACATGACCACCTCCGACGGCGGCGCCACCTGGACCGTCCCGTTCGCCAGCGTCTCGCGCCAGGGCGACGTCTCGTTGGCCATCACCCCGCCCGCCGGTCAGACCACCGACCACGCCGTTCTGCCGATGCCGCTCACCTTCCCCGTCAACAAGGACTTGGGTTTGATCTCGGGCGGCGCCGCGTCACGGTACGCGACCCCGTTGGCGGTGGCGACGTTCACCGGCGAGGTGGCGGGCCACTACTACTACAAGGTGGTCGATGCCGACGACCCGGCTTCCATCCCCACGTCGCCCCAGACTCTGGTGGACACCGCGACGGGTGAGGACACCCTGCTGGACGGGCCGAACAACCTGGTCTTGAAGGGCGCCGCCATGGGGATGTCCAACCCGAAGGCGAAGACCGTCTACTTCACCGGCTACACGTCCGTCTCCGAGGAGTTGACCAGCCTGTACACGATCGACTTGCCAGCGGCGGGCGCGGCCATCCCCATGTCCACCGCGAACACCCTGATCCAGACTTTCGCGGTCACGGCCACCAGCGCGGACACCTACAGGATCACCTCCGGGCTGGTGAACACCGCCGAGGCGAAGCTGGGCTCCACCGAAGGCTGGTGGGCGCAATTGAACAACCTGGACGGGTTGCGGTTCGATTCGGACCCGATCCTCGCGGACGGGTTGACCGGCGCGCGGCCGTTCAGCGTCTCAGGGGCCAACACCACGTTCAGCGAGCCGTTGCGGTTGACGGTCCGAAACACGACGCTCACCCCGGCCGCTTCGGCGCTGACGGTGATCAACCGCGCGAACGTCACCTTGAACGTCGAGGGCACCAACTCGTTGACCGCGAGCGCCTCTGACCAAGCGGCGATTCGGGTGCCGCAGGCGGCCAGCGGAAACTCCGGGCAAATCACCATCACTTCTTCGACCGGTGGCCAGTTGACCGCCACGGCGGCCAGCCGGGGCGCCGGGATCGGTGGCAACGGGAACGAGGGCGGGGGCCTCATCACCATCGAGGGCGATGTGCGGGTGACCGCGACGGGCGGGATCGCTTACAGCTCGACGGCCCCTGGCGGCACGGGCATCGGTGGCGGCGGCTACAACGGCGGGGCGATGGGGCAGATCACCATCCGCGGCCAGGCTTACGTGTACGCCAAGACCTCGGCCTCCAACCAGTACGAGACCGCCGCGATCGGCGCGTCCAAGGCGGGCACCACCGGGAACACTTTGGGCACCGACCAGTGGGTCCACATCGAGGACCAAGCGACCGTGGTGGCGGCGTTGACTCAGAGCTACAACGTTCCCGCCATCGGTCTCCAGGCCGCATCGACCGGACCCGGCTCGGTCACCATCTCCGGCGGCCTGGTGGTGGCCCGCACCAATTCGGCCTCCTACGCCGCCATCGCGGCGGGGGCCAACGGCAAGGTCGCCATCACTGGCGGTTCGGTGGTGACCGCCGTCTCCACGACCGGGACCGGTGGGATCGCCAAGCCCACTAATGCCAACGACGAGCCGCTGTACCCGGTCTACATCTCAGCGGCCAGCGCCGATGGGGTCGATCTGACCGATCAGGACGTGGACCTGGGCGTCGATTACCAGCTCCACACTCTGACCGCCGACCAGCGGGCCTGGCTAGCGGCCAGCGGCAACTACTATCCGGCCCCCGGCGCGGTGCCCCTGGCCAACCCGGCCGATTCCGCCAACAACACCACCTACCTGGCCGCCCAGGCCTGGCTGCCGGTGGGCCTCTATGACAGCGTCAAGGTGGGCCAAGCACCCGAGTACGACCAAGCCAAGGCCCTCGCGGCTGATGTCCGCGCAGCAGTCCCCGCCTTGGCCACCGCCCGGACCAACATCGCGGCGGTGCCGGCGGACCTGGCCGTGACTGCCGACGGCGAGGAGGACAAGCTGTCCTCGACCGAGTTGACGTTGGCCCTGGACCCATCCGTGGCCGGTTTGGCGCGGGCCGATTTCGCCTTCGCCAACGGGACCGGCGCGCTCACCACTACCGGGGACCTGACCACTGAAGACGACGGCGCCACCTACGCGGTCGCGCTCGCCCCGGAGATCACCGAGGGCACCGTCACGGCGAGTCTGCGTTCGCACGGGTACCTGACGGTGGCCGATGCCGCCTTCCAGGTCCACCGCAGCCAGACAGTCGGTGTCACCCCGCTGGGCGATTCTGCGGGACGGCGTTTCTTCACGTCCATCGTGGGCGGGGCGCGCTTCGATTCGACTTGGCGCGGCACCATGTACTACCAGTACGGCGGCTCCGCGCCCGCCGACGCCCAGGCCTTGGTCGCATCCGACCCGGCCACCGCGGGCACGGTGCTGGGGGAGAACTATGTGCCGGGCCAGATCGACTACAGCCTGGCGGCGGGGGACGAACCGCAGCTCTATGTGGCGGTCAAAGGCGAGAACAACCAGCTCAGCGACCTGATGACCTTCACGATCCCGGCCTACACCGGCGGCCCGGACTGGTTCGCGCTGCCCGGCGACGCGGCATCGTCCAAAGTCACTCAAACCGTCCAGGCCGACGCGACCAACTACCGTTTCACTGGCCTGACCGGAGACCTGGCGTGGTTGAACGGGCAGGACCTGGAACTGGCCAAGGTGCCAGTCGAACTGGGCACGAGCTTCAACGCCACCCGCAGCTATGTGGTCGATGGCGCGTCGGTGGCGGACGTCACCGTGCCGCTGCGGCTGAACGGCTGGACCGCCACCGGCGCGGGCGCCGCGCCGCTCGGTCTCCTGAACGCGGCAGTGGTAGACCTGACCGTGGACGGGACCAGCGTCTTGACCGGCCCAACCTCGATGGCGGGCCTGAATTCGCCCGCTGGCACCAAGCTCTCAATCAGTTCCACGTCTCAGGGCCAGCTCCAAGTCACGGGAGGCAACGAGAGCACCTATGTCGGCGCGGCCGGGATCGGCGGCAACAAAGGCGAGAGCGCGGGCACCATCACCATCGGCGGCAACGTGGTGGTCAACTCCAAAGGCGGACAGGCTGGCGCCGGGATCGGTGGCGCTGGCAATGGCTCAGGCGCGGGCGGCGCGGGCGGCACCATCACCATCGGCGAGGAGGCCAGGGTGACGGCGGTCGGTGGCAGCCCGTACGGCGCCGCGATCGGCGGCGGCTACCACGGCGCCGCCGGAACAATCACCATCGGGGACGATGCCGTGGTGGTCGCCACCGCCGGTGCGATCGGCAGCGGCTACGGCGGCTCCGCCGGTGGTGGCGTCATAACCATCAAAGACCGGGCCAATGTCACGGCTACGGGCACCAGCTCTGGCGCGGGAATAGGCGGCGGCGGTGACAATGTTGGTGGCACCGTCAACATCACCGACAATGCCACCGTCTACGCGCGGGGCGGTTCGAACGCAGCCGGGATCGGTGGCGGCAACACCAAGGGCAATGGGATCGTCAACATTGGCGGCACAGCCACAGTCACCGCGATTGGCGGGACGAACGCCGCCGGCATCGGCGGAGGCAACGGCACCAACGGCACGGGTGGGACTGTCACGATCGACGGTTCGCCCAACGTGACCGCTACTGCGGGTACGAACAGCGCTGGCATCGGTGGGGGTGACGGCGGTTCGGGCGGCAGTGCGACCATCAAAGGCACCGCGACCGTCAAGGCGACCGGTGGTGCGAACAGCGCGGGCATAGGCGGCGGCCATAGTGGCGCTGGTGGCACAGTCGTGATTACTGATCAGGCCACCGTTACCGCCACAGGGACGGTCAGCGGGATCGGTGGAGGTTCGGCCGGTGGCATGGGCTACACCACCATCAGCGGTGACGCGATGGTCTGGGCAAGATCGACCGCGACCGCGGCCAGCGTCGGGATCGGCGGTAACGGTGCCACCGGTGGTGCGTCCACCAACTGGGTGCGGATCACCGGCTCCCCGACAGTTGTCGCGTACGGTTCGGTGGCCGGGATCGGCGGCAGCAACGCGACACCTGTGCTGGGGTCGATCACGATTGGCGGCGGTTTCGTGGCGGCGCGGACCTCGGCGGCGGCGAACTACGCCATCGGCAATGTCGCGGGCACCGTGACTGTCACTGGCGGGTCAGTTCATCCGGCCACTGGCAGCAAGGGCGTGTCCGGCGTGCAGGCCCCGGTCGGGGCTGACGGCCAGCCGGTCTACCCGCTCTATGTGCCCGCCTTCAGTGCGGTGGACCTGACCGACCTGGACTTGGAGTCGGCGCCGTTCGCCTACGCCCAGCACACCATCACCGGCACGCAGCGCGAG
This sequence comes from Bifidobacteriaceae bacterium, assembly GCA_031266115.1. GTDB lineage: Bacteria > Actinomycetota > Actinomycetes > Actinomycetales > WQXJ01 > JAIRRT01. The sequence continues at coordinate 10,024 of JAISBQ010000213.1, read as the reverse complement.
TTCATCGCCGCGACCGACCCGGCGGCGTTCCCCGCTCCTGCGGCTGTGCCCGCCACCAGCGAGGACGCGGACAAGTTGGCGGCGACCTTGTGGGCACCGGCGGGCCAACTGAGCGGCATCGAACTGCGGGGACAGAGTGGTTTCGCGGCCAACGTCACGGCCATGGCGATCCCCGTCTACGGGCCGACGCTGGCCTACAACGTCCTGCGAAATCAAGTGCTCAGCGTCACCGTGACCGCCGATGGCACGTCCTACGAGGTGACCTCGACCACGCTGACGCTGACCTTCGACCAGCCCGTGCCGGGTTTGGCCGCGGCCCAAGTCAGTGACGGCAGCGCGAAGGTCACTGTGGACACAGGCGGCTGGGCCACCGCCGACGAAGGCACCACCTGGACCATGCCTCTGACCTCGGTCTCCGCGCAGGGCACCGCGAAGGTCGAACTGCCTTCGCTTCCAGCCGGGTGGGACAACTATGTCCTGTTGGGCGTGCCGGACCTGGTGACGGTGAACCGGCGGCAGATCGCCACCCTGGAGCCGGGCCGCAACTGGCGGCCCTTGGAGACCCATGCGGTGGTCGGGTTCGGCACCGACGTGCAGTTGATCGATGACGCCAACCCGGCCCCGACCTACTGGTACATCGCCCAGGATGTTGGCGGTGCGGTGCCCGCCGATGGCGCTGCCGTCAAGACCGCGGCTGAGTCCGCAGTGGCGGCGACTGATGGTCGCGGCGGTTCGGGCACTGTGCGGGTCGGTGCGGTGAACACCGTCACGGCCAACTCGATTCGCGTCTCCAGCCTGCCGGACGCGTCGGCCCAGGTGGTGTACGTGGCCACCGAGCACCGCGATCCCGAAGCCCCGGACGATCCAACCAAGTCGCGCTTCAGCGTTCCTGTGGCCATCCCGGTGGACGCCTACTCGGCGCCGGCCAACCTGGTGGCGACCAATGTGGACGTGAGCGCTGCGCTGTCGCTGAACGCCATGAGCGCGACCACCTGGGCCATCGACGGGGCCTGCGGCGAATTCGAGGCCATCAACGGCCTGGTGCTGTCGATAGCCGATGACCAACTGGAACTCAAGAGCTTGCGCGGGACGCGGCGAGTCACCGCCGCTGGGGGCGGATTCACCGGCGATCCGATCCGGGTGCGGCTGAACGGCGCCACCATCAACGGCCCGGCAGACGCCGAGACGGTGGCGTTGAGCGGTGGTGCGAATCTGTCTTTGGATGTGGCCGGGACGAACGTGATCGGGGGCTCTACCGGGAGCGGCGTGGCCGTAGTGCGGGTGCCCTACGACCTTGGTGCCAAGACAGTCAGCCAACTGACCGTCACGTCCTCGAGTGGTGGGGCGTTGGCCGTGACCAAGACCTCGGGCCAGTACGCGAGCGTGATCGGCGGGAACCAGAACGAGGGCGCCGGCACCATCACCATTAGCGGGGACGTTCGCCTGACGGCGAAGAACACCTACCGCAGCACTTCCGTCGGCGCCGTGATCGGCGGCGGTTACGGCAACGGCCGAGCCGGCACTATCCGTATTCAGGACCAAGCCTTTGTGACGGCGACCGGCTACAGCTCAAGCGTCGGGAGCATCGGCTCGGCTGGCACCGGGTCCGTCGGCTCCGCCAGCCTAGTGACCATAGTTGGCGATGCAACGGTCGCCGCAAACGGCCCGATTGGGGGCACCACAACCACGGTGCAGGTCGCAGGCGGCTTCGTGGCGGCGTACCAGGTGACCGGAACCAAAGTGACGATCACTCGCGGTAGTGTCTATGCTGCAACTGCGGCCAATGTTGTCTCGCCGGTCAACGCCAGTGGGACGGCCCTGTATCCGCTCTATGTCCCGGCCATCCTGGCCGATGGGACCTCGCTCACCGACCTGGACGTGGGCAGCGCTACTCTGCCCTACACCCAGCACACCATCACCCAGGTGCGGAAGGACTGGCTCAGCGGGACCTTCCCGTCCCCAGCCACCGTCCCGGCCACGTCCGCCGATTCGGCCAAGCTGGCGGCGGTGCTGTGGGTGCCGGTGCCGGACACGGCGGGCGCGATCATCCGCGACATCAAACTGGGCCAGGCGCCTGACTTCGGTGGCGCGGCCACGGGCGCGGCCCGCATCCTGGCCGCCACGCCGAACTGGGCCACGATTCCGACGACGAACGTGGTCGCTGTCCAGGTCGGCGCGACCGTGACCGCGAACGGCTCAGCGGGCACGGTCACCAGCACTGGCGCGACCATGGTGTTGGACCGCCCGGCGCCAGGCGTCGTGTGGGCGGACCGGGTCGCCCAGGCTGGCACCGGCGACACCTCGGTGACGGCGATGACCACTTCGGACGGGGGGAACACCTACGCCTTGACCTTTGGGGCTCAACCCCGCGAAGGCGAGTGGTACATCGGCTTCGCCAATCACAACTACGTCGCGCCCCTGGCCACCACCCAGGTGTACCGGAACCAAGGTGTCGAACTGACGAGCACGGGGCCGGGCACGCGTTGGTTCACTTCGATTGGCGGGAACCTGCCGGTCACCAGCAACTGGGCGGGCACCTACTATCTCCAGTGGGGTGGCACCGTGCCGGACAGCGCCGAAGACCTGGCTGCGAACGCGCAGGCCAGTGGCACGCTGGCCTATGGGACCAGCATCATCAACAACGGCACGGTCGCCTACGACTATGCGGCGGATGAGGATATTCCTGTCTATATCGCGGCGCAGGCCACCAACGGCAACTGGAGCGAGGTCGTCAAGGCCACCGTCCCGGCCTATACCGGTGGCGATTGGTTCGTCCTGCCAGCCGGGTCGTTCGCGGCATCGGCCACCGTCACGGCGACCGCGCAGAGCACCGACGTCTATCAGTTGACCGGGCTCAGCGGGGCTCTGACCTGGTTGAACAGCCGGGACTTGAGATTCGATTCGGTCCCATTGGAACTGAACTCTGCCCTCAGCGGGACGCGTGGGTTCAGCGCCGATGGCAGGAACCTCGCTGCCGACACTCCGTTGGCTGTGCGAGTCAACGGGTTGGCCCTGTCCGGCGTCCATCGGCCGTTCGAGTTGATCAACCGGGCGCATGTGGAGATGACCGTTGACGGCACCAACTCTTTGACTGCTTCGGGTAAGAATGGCGTCGCGACGGCTCCGGCTGGCCTGGCGGCGGAGCCGGGCACCAGCCTGCACATCAGCAGCGCGAGCGGCGGCGGCCTGACGGCACAGGGAGGGAACTACTCCACCCGGGCCGGTCCTGGGATCGGTGCGCAGAGTGGCAGCGGGGCGGTCTGGATAGATGGCAACGTGACTGTTCGCGCCAACGGAGGCATGTACTCCACCACCAATGGTGCCGCTGGAATCGGCGCGGGTAGCTTCGGCACCGGCGCAGCGATGGGCGGTCCCATAGTGATCGGTGGCCAGGCCAAGGTCTACGCCACCGGCACTGGCACGCTGGCCGCTGCGACCGGGGCCGGGATCGGCAGCACCGGGGACGGAACAGCTGGTGCCTCCGGCGCGACGAACTCCATCACCATCCAAGACGACGCCTTGGTCTTCGCTCGGGGTGCCGCGGGGGCGGTCGGGATCGGCGGCGGCAACTCCACCGCTGGACTTGGGACCGTCACCATCACGGGCGGGACGGTGCTGGCGTGGCCAGGTGCTTCCAACCTGGCTGCGATCGGCGGCTTGGCCGCGGGCGCGGTCAAGATCACTGGCGGGAACGTCTACGCCGGAAGCACGTCCGTCGGAGCCGGTAACCCGGTCGGCGCGGACGGCCAACCGGTCTACCCGCTGTATGTTCCGTCCACCTTCGGCGCGACGGATTTGAAGAACAAGACGATCACCAGCGCCGACTGGCCTGGTGGCAGCCTCCAGACCATCAGTCCGACTGCGGAAGCGCAGCTGAAAGCCTGGGAGACCACTGGCACCTATTGGCCCGCGACCCTGGCCGGTGTCGCCTGGGTTCCCGCCGCTCAGGTCAAGGGCAAGCTCTATCGCGGCTTCGAGGCTGATGGTCAGGCCATCGCCGGGACGGCCCAGTCCGCCTCCGGCGAGGTGCTGGCCTTCGCCTCGCCGCAGTTCCGGGCCCTCGGCTCGGCCACCTCGACCCTGCTCAACATCCTGACCGACGGGTTGAACGAGCTCACGGTCACCCAGGACGGGGCCGTGGACACGGCCACCACCAGGGTGTTGACCTTCACGCTCGACGAATCCGCCAACTTCACCGACGGCATGGTGAGCATCGCGCCGCAAGGCGACTTCACCGCCGCCAAGACCACGGCGCTGGCCTCGGTCGAAGGCTCCGGCAACGCACAGTATCTATTGCGCGTCAACGGCGACTGGGACGAGGGCGAAGTGCTCCGCGTCACCTTCCAAGCCCCCATCGACGGGACCAACACCTATGTCGCGCCGCTGGTGCAAGACGTGACGCTGCACCGCGACGTCACCCCGCCCGTGCTGAGCGACGCTGCCGGTGAGCGGCTGACCAAGGCGGCGGCATCGGGCAAGGTGACTGCCGACGAAGCGGGCCAACTGTTCTACGTGGTGCTCCCCGCTGAGGACCCCGAACCCTCCTTGGACGACATCAAGGCGGGCGCCAGCATGGAGATGGTGGCCGGGGCCAACACCATCCCGATCGGCGGGCTGACCGCCAACGGCGAGCACAAACTGTATGTGCTGGCGCAAGACCTGGAGGGCCTGTGGTCCGTCGCCGTCACCGAGATCGACATACCACCGGTGTACCTGTTCTCCGTCGGCGTGGCGCCGGGCTCGGAGACGCTCGGCAGCGTCACCAACGCCGCCGGATTGGCCTCCGAGTACCCGGCGGGCGCGGTGATCGAACTCGAGGCCGAGGGCGCGACCGGCTACGCGCTGGAGTACTGGGCCGACGGGTCGGCTGGCGGGGTGTTCGAGGACGCCTACTCCTCGAACACGGTGTACACCATGCCCTCCGGCCCCGCCCATGTCGAGGCCACGTTCGCGCCGACCGTGATCTATGTGTCCGCGCAGGCTGTTGATGGTTCTCCTGGGACCGCCACCACGACCCAGGTGCGGCTGACCTTCGCCTCCGACATGCCGGACGGGCTGTTCGCCTCGCACATTCTGCTGCCTGCGGGTTTGGCCGTGACTGACGTGTCGCATTTGGGGGTTGGCGTGTATGTGGTCACGATCAGCGGCCTGACCGGCCAGGGCGAGGTGCCGGTGCGGGTGCGGCGTCCCGGCGTGGCCGCGGTGCCCGCCATCCAGACCGTGTTCCTGGATTACGATTCGACGGCGCCTGAGTTGGTGGGGGCTGGGTGGTCGCGTCCTTCTTTGAATGCTGGGTCTGTTTCGTTTGATTCGTCTGAGGGCGGTTCTTACTACTTCCTGGTCGATGCCGTGGGGTCTGTTGTGCCTTCTGTTGCTGATGTGGTTGGTGGTGGGCGGTCTGGTTCGATGGGTTCCGGGTTGAACACCGTGGACTTGGGGCCCTCGGACTTGGATTTGGCGTCCGGTTCTGGCCGGGTGGTGTATGTGGTCGGTGTGGACGGCGAGGGGAACCGGTCCGCGGTGGTGGCGTTGCCGTTGGGGGCGTTCTCGGTGTTGACGGTGTCGGTGGCGCCTTCTGGTTCTGGTGCGGCGTCGGCTGATGCGGGGTCTTACGCGGAGGGCTGGCAGGTGGAGTTGACGGCTTCGGCTGCGAAGGGCTGGGTGTTCTCGCGGTGGGAGGCTGTGTCGGGGGCGACTGTTGATCTGTTCGCGGACCCGGGGGACGCTGGGACGACGTTCACGATGCCGGGCAACGCGGCGACGGTGCGGGCGGTGTTCGAGAAGCGGGCGCTGACGGTCGGGTTCGATCTGTCGGTGCCTCCGGCTGTGGCGGACCCGCCGGCTTGGTCGGCTTCGGATGTGACCGTGATCGGCGGGCTGGTGGCGGAGCCGCTGGGCGTGCCCTCGTTGGACGATTACCGGTTCGTCGGCTGGTACACCGAGCCGCAGGCGCTGGACGGGGCCGACCCTGACGGGGCCTGGGCGTTCGGGTCGGATGTGGTGACCGTGGACATGATCTCCGACACCGGGACGGTGACTTTGTACGGCGCGTGGGCGTCGAAGTACGGGGAGGTCCGTTACGTGTTGGGCGGCACTGAGGCTGAGCCGGTGGTGCCTGGGTCGGTCGCGCCGGACCGGGTGTTGGTCGGCTCGAAGCTGGCTGGGGCTCCTGGGTTCGCCACTGAGTTGAAGCGGGCTGGTTACAGTTTCGACGGGTGGTTCCTGGACGCGGGGTTCCTCAATCCGGTGACCCCGGACACGGTGTTGGACGGGTTGTCGACGACGGTGCACGCGAAGTGGTTGGAGAACGGCCAGGGCGACTACTACGTCTACCACTGGAAGGTGTCCTCGACAGGTGTGGAGACCCCCGACTCGACGGTGCCCGGCCAAGGCCGGATCGGCACCACGGTCACGGGCAGCCCGGTGTCGATCACCGGGTACGTTTACGATGCCGCCGGTTCGGCTGCGACCGCCTCCGGGGTGGTGACCGGGGATACGGGCCCGGCGTTGGCGTTGGACTTGTACTACAAGGCGAAGTCGGTGGCGGTTGTGTTCGCCCCGGCGGGGGGCGCGCCGCAACCGGCGACGTTCGGCGGGTACTACGACGAGTTGGTGGCCGCCCCGGGGACGGTCGAGTGGGCCGGTCACGCGTTCTTGGGCTGGTTCGGGCCGGGCGGCGCCGAGTGGGACTTCTCCTCGACGGCGTTGACTGTTGAGAACGGCGTGACCGGGATCGACGGGACGGCCGGGTCGTTGACCCTGACCGCCCACTGGGCGGCCGGTCCCACAGCGGCGGGTGTGGAAGGGCTCGTCGCCTTGGGCGGGGAGAAGACGCTGGCCGGTACCGTCACCGCGGACGTGGCGAACGGCGCGTCGATCGTGAAGGCGGTCGTGACGACCACGGCAGAATGGGTGGCGAAGGCGAGCATCGAGCCCGCGACCGACGGCGCTGTGACGTTCGGCGCGGGGACGCTCGAGGCCGGGGAGTACGAGTTCACGGTCGAGTACACCGACTCGAACGACCTGACAGCGACGGGTAATTTCAAGGTGACGGTGGTCGCGCCGCCGAGTGTGTCCGGGGAGGCCACCCGGACCATCCCGATGGACGGGACGGCGGACTTCACGATGGCTGTGGTGTCTGGCGCGACGATCAAGAGCACGGCTGTGACTGGCGACGGGCCGCTGACCGAGCGTGTGACCGCGTTGGCGGGCGGGAAGGTGTCGTTCGACGCGGACGAGCTGCCGGCCGGGACGTATGAGTTCTGGGTGGCGTGGAAGGACGACCTGGGGCAGTCCTCGGCGGCGATCGGGTTCACGGTGACGGTGCAGGCCAAGCCGACGGGCATGGGCCGGGACGTGGACCTGGTGGACGACCGCGCGACCGGCAGCGTGAAACCGCTCGATGATGTGACCGGCACCAACCTCGAGCCGTTGACCAATGGCTCGTTCACCCAGCCCGAGCATGGGGCTGTGGCGCTGGTCGGGCAGGAGTTGGTGTACACCCCGGTGCTTGGTTGGGCGGGGACGGACCCGTTCGAGGTGACGGTTTGCGACGACCTCGAGCAGTGCGTGGTGCTGGATTACTCGTTCAGGGTGTTGTCGGTGTACGTCGCCCCGGTGGCCCCGGTGGTGTCCGGGGACACGGCTGTGATCGGTGTTGGTCAGGTCGCGGACCTGAAGGGCACTGTGGTGGTGGACCCGGCGCATGAGCCGACCGTCGAGTCGGCTGTGGTGACTCCGGAACCGGAGTGGATCGCGGACGCGACGATCGAGCCCGCCGTGGACGGCAAGGTCGGGTTCGATTCCGGCACGTTGGCTCCGGGTGTGTACGAGTTCAAGGTGCGTTACACGGATTCGAACGGCCTGTTCGCGGACGCCCCGTTCACTGTGACCGTGGTGGACAAGCCGGTCGTGTCGGGGGAGACTTCCGCCCGGATCGCGCTGGGCGGGACCGCGACCTTCGAGTTGACGGTGTCGTCTGATGTGACGATCGCGTCGGCGGTGTATTCGGACGTTCCTGATGGCGCGACGGTGACCGCTGGGACCGATGGGACGGTGACGTTCGAGGCCGGGTCGTTGCCGCCTGCTGTCTACACGTTCGAGGTGACCTACAAGGACGAGACCGGGCAGGACTCGGAGCCGGTCGGGTTCACGGTCACGGTGGTGGCCCCGCCGGTGGTGTCGGGGAAGACGACGGACCGGATCGCGGAGGGCGGCACCGCTGATTTCACCATGACTGTGGTCTCTGACGCGACGGTCACTGGGACGGTTGTGTCCGGCGCCGAGGCCGTGAGGGAAGCTGTGACGGCTGGCGCGGACGGCAAGGTCGTGTTCGAGGCCGGGTCGCTGCCGGGCGGGACCTACGACTTCGCGGTGGTCTGGAAGGACGACCTGAAGCAGTCGTCCGCGGCGATCGGGTTCACGGTGACGGTCCAGGCCAAGCCGACCGGCACCGGCCGGAACGTGAACCTGGAGGACGACCGGGCGACCGGCAGCGTTACGCCGTTGGATGATGTGACCGGCACGAACCTGGAGCCGTTGACGGATTCTTCGTTCACCCAGCCCGCCCACGGCGAGTTGGTGTTGGACGGGCAGGAGTTGGTGTACACCCCGGAGAAGGGTTGGGCGGGTGTGGACCCGTTCGAGGTGACGGTCTGCGCCGACCTCGAGCAGTGCGTGGTGCTGGATTACTCGTTCACGGTCCTCAAGGTGTACATCGCCCCGGTCGCCCCGGTGGTCTCGGGCGACACGGCGGTGATCGGGGTGGGCCACACCGCGGACTTGAAGGGCACTGTGGTGGTGGACCCGGTCCACGAGCCGACCATCGAGTCGGCTGTGGTGACGCCGGTCCCGGAGTGGATCGGGGACGCGACGATCGAGCCCGCCGTGGACGGCACGGTGGTGTTCGAGGCTGGGACGCTGGGCCCGGACGTGTACCGGTTCACTGTTCGTTACACGGACAGCAACGGCCTGTTCGCGGACGCGGAGTTCGTTGTGACGGTGGTGGCGAAGCCGTTGGTGAGCGGTGAGACCTCCGCCCGGATCGCGCTGGGCGGGACCGCCGGCTTCGATCTGACGGTCGCCTCGGATGTGACGATCGCCTCGGCCGCGTATTCGGACGTTCCTGATGGCGCGACGGTGACCGCTGGGACCGACGGCACGGTCACCTTCGAGGCGGGTTCGTTGCCGCCAGCTCTCTACACGTTCAAGGTGACGTACAAGGACTCGACCGGGCAGAGCTCCGACCCAGTCAACTTCACCGTCACGGTGGTGGCTCCGCCGAGTGTGTCCGGGGAGGCTGCCCGGACCATCCCGGTGGACGGCACGGCCGGTTTCACGATGGCTGTGGTGTCTGGCGCGGCGATCAAGAGCACGGCTGTGACCGGTGAGCAGTCGGTGACCGAGCGTGTGACCGCTTCGGCGGGCGGCGCCGTGTCGTTCGACGCGGAGGGCCTGGCGGCCGGGGTGTATCACTTCTGGGTGGCGTGGAAGGACGACCTGGGGCAGTCCTCGGCGGCCGAGGAGTTCACGGTGACCGTGCAGGTGAAACCGTCTGGCACGGGCCGGAACGTGGACTTGGCGGACGACCGCGCCGAGGGTTCGGTGACGCCGTTGTCCGAGGTCGCGGGCACGAACCTTCAGGCGTTGACCAGCGGGTCGTTCACGCAGCCGGAGCACGGGGCGCTGGCGTTGAAGGACGGGTCTTTGGTGTATACCCCGGTGCTTGGTTGGGCGGGGACGGACCCGTTCGAGGTGACGGTCTGCGACGACCTCGAGCAGTGCGTGGTGCTGGATTACTCGTTCACGGTGTTGTCGGTGTACGTCGCCCCGGTCGCGCCGGTGGTGTCCGGCGACACGGCTGTGATCGGGGTGGGCCAGACGGTCGAGTTGGCGGGCACTGTGGTGGTGGACCCGGTGCACGAGCCGACCATCGAGTCGGCTGTGGTGACGCCGGTCCCGGAGTGGATCGCTGACGCGACCATCGAGCCCGCGAAGGACGGGTCGGTGGTGTTCGAGGCTGGGA
>JAISBQ010000205.1 GCA_031266115.1 Bifidobacteriaceae bacterium | reverse complement strand
GGTGGTGGCGTCGAAGTCGGGCTACCGGCTGGTGCTGTCGTATCCGGGCGGTTCGGCGTCGTTCGAGTGCTGGTTCTCCTACGGCCAGAACGCCTACAAGTTCGCGGAGGTCAGGTTCTCGGACGGGACGGTGTGGGCGCCCGCGGACGTCACTGGATTGCTGGCGAGTTGAGGAGGGCGCCGAAGCCGAAGTCCGCTGAGGCACGCCTTGGTCCTGGCATTTGTCCCCGCCGCTTCCAGCCTTTCGACCCACATAGGGGACGGCGCCCTCGTCAGCGAGGGACCAGCGTCGGGGTGTTTGGCTGAGCGAGCGGGACCGTGCAGCTCGGGTTGTATGTCGACGGTCCCGCAATTGGGCCAATGACCCATCAGCATTGCCGGGGGGTCGGCTCAAATGGCGAGAACCACTGGGCGCGGGGCTGCACCGCCGCGCTTGGCCGACCCGGCGGCATCGTCCAACTCCGGCTGGGGGTGTCCGCCAAGGCAGGTTGCGCCTGGAGCGGCCCGGCCGCGCTACCTGCGGCGGGCAGCGCGCTGGCTGATCGCCTCGACCACGAGTAGCAGTAGTTCCAGGAGAACGAGGTACACGAATATCACCTCGACGAACAGGACGAGGACGGCCCACCAGGAGTACAGGGCGGGCGCGCCGGACTCGGATCCCAGCTTGACGGCGGCGAAATCGCCGACCAGAGCGTACGCGCCCACGAAGACTCCGGCCACGCCCAGGACCATGGCGGGAGGAACGCCGAAGAGCTCGAAAGACTCACCCGCGCCGAACGGGCTGGTGGCCAGACCGAACCTCGCTCCCAAGAGGTTCGTGACGCAGTAGAGCACGCACCCGCCAAAGGCCACTGCCGAGACTTGCGCCGACTTGGGCCAAGCCCGGATCTTGACGCTGGCGAAGCAAACAAGAGTCGCCGCTGTGACCGCGAGAGCGGCTATGAGCGCTTGGAGCGGAGTTCCACCGAGGTCGGCGGAAGTCCACGCCACGCAGGTGGCGCCGAGCATCAACCCTTCCGTGGCGATGGTCGCGACGACCAGCGGTGGCCTGGGCGTATGTTGCCGGAGGGCTATGTACAGCAGCACCCACACCAAGTACACACAAGCGTAGGAGAGGGCCGGGTGGATCGGCGCGAGCTCCCATCCCACGCAGGTGGCGACCAACAACAGCGCGAACATGGCTGCAGACCTGATCAGAGTGCCGTCGTAGGTGATGCGTGGGGTGGTGATGGAGTTGACAGTCGGCTGGGCGTGCCCTGGGCCGGGCGGGTATGGCTTCACCAGGTTGCGGCTGAATTCCAGGTGGATAGTGGGCCAGGGCCGGGGACCGGAGAACGAGGCGTAGAACCCAGGGACTCCACCATTGAAAATGGCCGATGTGGTGAGCATCGGATTGGCCATGGCTTTAGGGTAATGGCCCCGAACGGACCGATTGACCGCGGCGCTCAATCGGTGGTAGCTTCGTGTCAAAGTCAACAGCCCTCCGCGTCCGACCCAGTCATGATGCATTGTTGAGGACGCGGTGCCAACCGGAGTCCGAGGTCCCCCATGGCCGCATCGTCGCCGCAGCATGTCAGTCCGCGCACCAGTCCCAGCTCTTCCTCGAATGATTCGCCAGGCTCGAATCCGCGATCGTGGAGCCGTTGGTGGCACGCACGCTGGTCCAAGGCAGTGGCGGTGGCCGCAGCCGGGATGGTCGTGTTGGTGGGCTCGGTCGCAATCCCCGCTCCGACGAGCCGGGCATACGCGCCTGGGTTCCTTCTAGAAGAAACCCGTTTCGGGTCGAACCAGCAGGTCATTATCGACGGCGGGGCGCTCAGCGAAGGGTGCGACGGCCTACTGCGGACTTCAGACATTTACGTTATCCCGGCTGGTTCGATCGAGGGTACTGGCGGCGAGACTCTGACGGACGTCTCCGGGGAGCCGAACTTCGCGTCGAGCGCTCAGATCGCCAGCCAATTCTTCGACTTCAGCCTGGGCTGGACCGCGCCGACCGGCGGGATCGGCTCGGGCACGTACGACATAGTCGAGGACGTCTGCCGCGATGGTGTCTTCGACTTCGGCGCCGACTCGATCCTGCGGAATGCGTTCACTGTGGTGCTCGGCGCGCCAGGGTTACCGGGCGAAGACGTGCGCGCCATGAAACAGATGGCTGGTCAACGAGCAGGGATCCTTGAGATCGCGACCCGTTCATGGCAATGGTTTTGGTTTGTCTACGGCACCATTCCGGGTCTCCCGAAGATATACGACGGACCCACCGCTGTGGTCAAGAGCATTGTGAAGGACCTAGGCTGCGCCCGGTTGACCGGGGTGGGATTCCCGTGGATCGGGATCACGCTGCACATCGGTTGTCGTGCCGCGGTCACGGCGGCGGACGCGACTATTCTGCATCCGGACGTGCGCAAAGCGTATGAGAAAATGGCGGATTCTCTGGCTCGCATCTACAGGGGGATTGAAGGCGATCCGCCCGACCCGAATTACACCGAAGCGGTCCAATTGACGGAGTTGCCCGCTCTGCCCATGGCCCAGTCGACCGACTGGGATCGCGCCTACGAGAAGCTTTACCACGGTCAATGGACCGAGGCCCTGGCCGCCGAGGCTTTCCTGCGCGCGCTCGAGAAATATCAAGGCGCCCAACAAGGGGCGGACAACCCGGCTGCATTGGCCCAAGCCAAAGCCGTCGCGAACTACGCGCGCCAAGCCATCGCTGGCATCAAGGCCCAACAGGCAGCGCGCCAAGAGGTTCTGGACTTGGACCGCCAGGCGGGCGGGTTCATCACGGCCGCTGGGGCCGCTGCTTTCAACGAACTGACCGATCGGATCAAGCAGGGCGGCACCTGGAACGCGGATGAAGTCGAAATCCTGGAGGCCATGGGCCTGGACGCGACGGATCGTCAGGCTTTTGCCGATGCGATCATGGAAGACGAGTGGCTTGACGGGACCATCTCGCCTTTGGCGGACATCGATTCCGAGGCATCCGTCAACGACGACGCGACGGTGGCGGCCTTTGAGGATATGGCGGTCGCGTTCGAGGGCATCGCTGCGGAACTCGAAGTGATCCTCGGCATCGACCGCCTCACGCCCTACCCCGAGGTCACCTTAACAGGCCCGGCCAGCGCGACCCTCGGCGAGACGATCAACTTGACAGCCGCGACGGACCCAGCCAACACCCTCGCCTGGGACACCGACGCGGATGGCGAGTTCGATGACGGGACCGGGACGGCGGCATCGGCCACCGCTGACCATCTGGGGCCAAACCTGATCGGCGTTCGCGTGACGGACACGGCCGGGCACCAGGCCGTCGCGTACCACACCACCGACGTCGAGTTCACCGACAGCCATCCGATCATTGTGGCCGCCAACCCGCCGCTAACGGCCGATCTGACCGCCAAGGACGGGGACGTGGTGGCCTTCGAGGTCACGCCCGGCCACACGGGCAGCCTCCCGGTGACAACAGCCTGGTTTGTGAACGGAGAAGCGGTCGGCACTGGAGAACAGGTCGAGGTCACGGCGGACGCCGACACGGTCTTCCAATTCGTCCAGGCGGTCCTGACCGATTCGCAAGGCGCGATCGAATGGGCGGTCTGGGAGCTCTTCACACCGCCTCCGCTGCGCCAACCGCCCGGTCTGACCGCCGGGTTCGCGGCCCTTCCCACCACCGGATTGGTCGATGTTGCGTGGGACCAGACGGGCGGCAAAGCGGTGGCCGCGTCCAGTGTCTATTCGACCTCCACCACCTACGCGGCCAACAATTTGACCAGCGCCCGGAACTCATACTGGGCCAGTGCCAACGGCCAGACCCAGGATCAGTGGGTCGTGATCGACCTGGGCGCTGATCAGGATGTGTCAGAAGTTCGGATCACGCCCTACACAACGAACACACAGCCGGAGAACGTGGTCCTTTCTACTGCCGACAGCCTGGAGGGCCCCTTCACGCCTTTCGTCACTGACGCCTTCGGAACCGGGACCTCGGCCCGGAGCTGGTCCGCACCCACCGGGACCCACGGCAGGTACCTGCGGGCGGAGTTCCCCGAACTCGCCGCCGGCCAACAGTACCTTCGGCTGTCTCGTATCCAAGTACTGTCCGGGCAATTGGGCGGCCCTGATGTAGCGTTCACCGACACGACCACCGGTCCGGCAGCGGTCACCACCTGGGCCTGGGACTTCGGCGACGGCGCCACTTCAACCGAGGCCAACCCGACACACGCCTACACCGCGCCGGGCGCCTATCAGGTGACTTTGCAGGTGACCGATGCCGACGGGGCGACCTCGACCCACACCCGGTCGCAGGTCGTGACAGGGCCAATCACGCCGGTCGTGACCCCGCCAACGACCGCCGCCGAGGGCCAGGCCGCAACCATCAGCATCAATACGGCCAATATGGCGTCGCTGCGCGTGGACTGGGGCGACGGCACCTCGGCGACCGCCATTCAAGCGGCATCGTTCGCCGCCCTGGGGACTGCGACCACGACGAACCACTCCTACGCCGACAACGGCACCTATACGATCACAGTCACAGGAACCGACGCCTACGGATCGCCCTCGACCCCGGTGGCCCAGAGCCTGCCTGTGGCGAACCGGTCGCCCTCGATCAGCGGCGTGTCCGCGCGCTACGAACTCAACGTGCCGCAGACTTGGAGCCCAAGCACGTCCGTTTCCGACGCTCCTGATGACCGGGCGTCGCTGCAGTGCGAATGGGACTACGGCGACGGCCAGACGGCCACCGGCCTGTGCTCCGCCATACGGACCTGGCAGCCGCATGCCTACCAGCCAGGCGTTTACACGGCGACGCTGACCGCCACCGACAAGGACGGCGGCCAGATCCAGGCGTCGGCCGCAGTAACGGTCAAGGCTTCTCACTACGTCAACGTGTATCCGGTGGCCGGGACGGCGACGGCCGAGGCGGTCACGGTGCGCGTCAAGGTTTGGAATCTGCCCAACTGGACGGAAGCCGGCGGCGTCGAGGTGACTCTTGCGGTCGCTGGCACACAGATCAAAGTGACGACCGACGAGCACGGTCTGGCCCAGGCGCGGGTGCCGCGTCAAGTTGGGCAGGCAGTCGACGCGACCGTGACGGATGTCCCAGGGACCACTGCCTGGGCGGGTTCCGACAGCAACGATTTGTCGACCATCGGCAAGCCGCAGGGCGATGTGCTGTTCTTGGTGGACGATTCCGGTTCGATGGGAGGCGCCATAGCAGGGGTGCGCAACAACATCGACTTCATCGCCGACCGGTTGGACGTGGCGCTGGACTACCAGATCGGCGTCATGCCGTTGAATTACGCCAACTCGGGGCCCCGGATACTGGTTCCGGCCACCGACTCCCTGCCCTGGATACACGATGCGGTCGCACGGCTCAACGCCAACGGATCGGGCGAGCTCGGCCCCGACGGGATAGTCAGCGCCTTCGATTCCCGAACCGGCCTGCGGCCGGAAGCAGCGAGCTGCCTGGTGCTGGTGGCGGATGAGCCGACCCAGTGGCGCAACTCGACTGTGGCTGACGCGACTCGAGCGTTGGAGGACAACGACACGACTCTGTTCTCGATCGTGACCATGGGGGCGAACGCCCAGAATCAGGAATACCGCGACATGGCCACGAACAGCGGAGGCGCGGTCTTCGACATCGCCGAGTTCGTGAAGGACCCCCAGCCGTTGCTCGCGGCGCTGACCACGCAGTGCGTCGCGTCGGTTGCCGAGCGCCCCGACCTGTCGGTGACCATTGACGACGGGCTTACGCAAATCGCCCTCGACGAGGCGAGCACCCACACGGTGACCGTCACGAACGACGGCCTGGTTCAGGCCACCGGGGTCGAGGCCGTCCTGGACCTGACCGGCCCGGCGCAGCTCGGCACGGTGAGCGGCAACGCGACTGTGACCCAGACCGGCGCCGAGACTTGGCGGGTCACTTGGCCGGCGTTCACGCTGCCGCCGGGGGACTCGATCAGCTTCACGGTTCCTTGGAGCCCCGCGCTCACGGCCCTGCCCGGCGAGGAGGTCGTCGCCGCCGTCGAAGTGGCGGACGATGCCGCCAACGGGGCCGACCTCTCGCCCGCCAACAATCAGGCCACGGACTCCACTGCCCTGGTGGCCCCGCCGGAGCAGTCCGTCTCGGTGGTCTATGTGGACGATGACGCCGGGTCGGCCGAGGTGCCGCCCGCAGCGGGCACCCACACCACTTTGGTCGGGCGGCGCCTGACTCCGGTCGGCTTCGCCGAGGCGGACGCCCAGGCGGGCGTGCCGGAGAACTACGCGCTGGTGTCCGTGGACAACGTGGACACCTACGACGACGACGCGGTCCCGCAGACCATCACCGTCCACCTGCGCCACCAGCACACGCTGTCCTCGCTGGTCACGACCCGGACAATCGAATACACGGGCGCCGGTTCCGCCACTCCTGGACCGGTGGTCCAGCAAGTGGTGTGGCTCGCTGACACTGATCTGGTCACCGCGGTGACGCTGTACTCCTCGGGCCAGGGCTACCCGGAGGTCGCCTCGCCCGCCGTCCCGGCCCACGGCGCGGTTCCGGCGGTGGTTCCGGCCACCGGCCCGGCCGCGCCGACCCAGGTCCCGCCCGCCGACCAGGTGGTCACGGTGACGTACCACGAGCTGTCGGAGCAGTCCGTCGCGGTGGTCTACGTGGACGATGACGCCGGGTTGTCTACGGTGACGCCGGCCGCAGGCGCCCCGACCGCGCTGGTCGGGCGGCGATTGACTCCGGTCGGATTCACTGAGGCGGACGCCCAGGCGGCCGTGCCGGAGGGCTATGTGCTGGTGTCCATCGACAACGTCGAGACCTATGACGACGATGACGCCCAGGCGCGGACCATCACGGTTCATCTGGCCCACCGCCACACCCTGGCCGCCATCGTGGTCACGCGCGTGGTGGAGTATTCGGGCGCCGGTGCGGCCACTCCCGAGCCGGTGATCCAGGAAGTCCTCTGGCAAGTCGACACGGATGACGTGACCGGCGTGAGCCTGTATTCGGCATCGGCGGGCTTCCCCGGGGTCCCTTCCCCGGCGGTGCCCGGTTTCGCGGCCGCGCCCCAGGTCGTCCCGGCCACCGGACCGGTCGCGCCTACCGCCACGCGCCCCGGGGACTCGACTGTGACTGTGGCCTACGTCGCCATCCCCGAGCAGCTGGTGTCCGTGGTCTACGTGGACGATGACGCCGGGGCGTCTTTGGTGACGCCAGTCGCGGGCGCTCCGACCGCTCTGGTCGGGCGGCAATTGACCCTGGTCGGATTCACTGAGGCGGACGCCCAGGCGGGCATGCCGGAGGGCTATGTGCTGGTGTCCGTGGACAACGTGGAGACCTATGACGCGGACGATTCCCAGGCGCAGACCATCACCGTCCACTTGGCGCACCATCACACCCTGTCCACGGTCACGGTCATCCGCACCATCCAGTACGGTGGCGCCGGAGAAGGCACCCCGGAGCCGGTGGTCCAAGAAGTGCTGTGGTACGCCGACACCGACGATGTGACCGGTGTGACGCTGTATTGGTCGGCCGAGGGCTACCCCCAGGTCGAGTCGCCCGCGGTCGATGGTCACGTGGCCGACAGGCCGTTGGTGGCGGCCACCGACCCGGCCGCCGCCACGGGCGTGCCGCCAGTGGACTTCGTGGAACTGGTGGCCTATCAGCCGTTGGCCGGTCCGCCTCCAGCCACCGCGACACCGGCCGCGTCCACGCCGCGCGCGACTGCCACTCCTTCCTCGGCGTTGCCGCTGACAGGAGCGTCCGGAGCACTGGCGACGCTGGTGGTCGCACTGATCGTGATCGCTGGCGGCCTGGCCATACACCTGGCTGCTCGCCGCCGGACCGCCCTCCGATAGGAAGTCGACCCGAGCCAAACGACGCGCCGAACACGGGTTGGCGTCTGACGCCAACCCGTGTTCGCTGCCGCAATCAGGACCGGGGAAGTGATCGGGTCGGCGGGAACCTGTGGTCGGCAGGGCTCGCGCGGCCGCGCCGGACCGGCCTAGCGGCATCGTGCAAATGTGGCAGGTCGAACTGCTGAGCCAGCGGGCGGCCCCGACCCGACTGCCAGGCCGAACGTCCGGGCGGCGGGAAACCGAAAATGCGACTGGACAACCCTTGAGCGCGGGTGTAAGCTAGCTCTTTGCGCCGTTCTGTGCCTCATTCCCATTTGACGTTTGGGCCTCATTGCTGCGCCGCGTGCTCTTTTTGACTCCGGGAGGGACTTTGGCTGCCTCGCGCATCCCACGTTCAACAGTAGACGCTAACGCACCACTCAGTGGATCGGGAAGGATCTCCTTCGCCAAGATTCACGAACCATTGGAGGTACCCGATCTCTTAGGGCTGCAACGGGACTCCTTCGACTGGTTGATCGGCAACGAGCATTGGCGCGCCCGTTTGGCGGCGGCCCAGGCCGAAGGCGCCGGGGGAGTGCCGGAGGTGGCCGGGCTGGAGGAGATCTTCACCGAGATCAGCCCCATCGAGGACTTCAACGAGACGATGGCGCTGAACTTCAAGGAGAGCCGCTTCGAGCCGCCCAAGGCGACCGCCGAACAGTGCAAGGACAAGGACTTCACCTACGCGGCGCCCCTGTTCGTGACAGCGGAGTTCGCCAACTACCGGACGGGCGAGATCAAGTCGCAGACGGTCTTCATGGGTGACTTCCCGCTGATGACCGACAAAGGCACCTTCATCATCAACGGCACGGAGCGCGTGGTGGTCTCCCAGCTGGTCCGTTCGCCGGGCGTG
>JAISBQ010000174.1 GCA_031266115.1 Bifidobacteriaceae bacterium | reverse complement strand
GCGATCGCGATCTCGTTGGGCCCCGCAGCACCCGCGATGCGCCGCGACAATCGCGGCCCGCGAAACCGGTCTCCTGCTGGGTCGCTGCACACGTTAGGCGGCCCCAATCACGGGGAGTTCGATCGGCTTCCCAGTGGCCACACCGTCCTGGCCGCGAGGGGCGTGGCTGATCACGATGCCGGCGAATACGTCCCGCGGATGGTCTTCTTCGCGAGCACTGACGCCTTGATCTTCTGCTGGAATGCCTTGATCGACAGGTCAAACCCGTCGTCGAGATCGACCGTGTCCCCCAGGGCGTACACGGTGATGACATAGCGGTGAGTCTTGTCGGGCGGATTCGGCCCGCCATAGCCGGCAGTCCCATAGTCGTTGAGGCCCTGGATCATCGTCGAGGCGCGCTTCACGCTCGCATTCTTCGCGATCTTTCCCGTGGGAATGTTGACGGCCATCCAGTGACGGAATTCGATCCCTCCCACGGCTTTGGCATCCGGATCGGTCATGAGAACGGCATAGGCCACAGTCCCCCGTGGTGCCCCACGCACGGTGAGCGGCAGGGAGACCACGGGGACGCCATCGGCGGTCTTGCCCCGCGCCCCGTAGGCGTCGGCGATCTTGCCACGCACAATCCCGCTGGAGGTGACGGTCATACCGGTCTTCTTCGCGGTCGGCTCCCCCGCCGATGCCGCTCCCGTCAGGCCCGCCGCCACCAGCATCCCGACGATGGCGATTCCCGCCACTCGCGCCATCCTCACCCGTCCGTTCATGATGCCCCTCCCGATCGCGGCTGGCCCCGTGGCAAGCTCGTCCAGTGGCTGAACCGTCCACGATGCTACCGCGCGGCAGGCGCCACAATGGGCGAGTGAGCGACTCGATGAATCGCCGCACGCTGCTACACCGGCGGGTGCGAGTGATCGTGGCATTCACGATCGCCTACAACGTCATCGAAGCGGTGGTGTCCATCCTCGCAGGGTCGTGGGCGTCATCGGCGGCGTTGATCGGGTTCGGGCTGGACTCGACCGTCGAGGTGGCCTCGGCGGCAGCGGTGGCATGGCAGTTCACCCGCCGGAATCCCGAGCGGTGGGAACGGACCACGGTGCGGGTGATTGCCATCGCCTTCTTCGCGTTGGCTGCCTACGTGGCCGCGGACGCGATCGGAGCTTTGGTGGGCCGAGGGGATGTGGATGATAGCCCCCTCGGGATCGCCATCGCGTGCGCGAGCATTGTTGTCATGCCGGTGCTCGCCGCGGTTGAGCGCCGCGCCGGCCGGGAGCTGGGATCGTCAAGCGTCCAGGCGGATGCCAAACAGCTATTGTTGTGCGTCTACCTGTCGATCAGCGTCCTGGCGGGGCTGGTACTCAATTCCCTTCTCGGCTGGTGGTGGGCAGATTCGGTGGCTGCCTTGGTGATCGCGGCGTTGGCCCTTCGCGAAGGGATTGAGGCATGGTCCGGCGATGTCGAATCCCCACTCGAACTATGGGAAACGGTGGACGATCCGCCCGCCGGCTGAGCACCCATCGACGAGCAGTGGCCGTGCCATACTGGCGAGCACGGGAAAAGCCGCCGAACGCTCTCAAGGAGATCGTCATGTCCTGCGCCCCATTGTCATTCCATTCCCTCGTCCGCACGATGCCGGCCCTCGCCGTAGCGGGCACTCTTGCCCTGGCCGGTGGCCTGGCCGTCGCCAGCACACCGGCCGCCGCGCAGGCCCAGGCGATACCGGATGGGATCTACAGTGTGGAAGTGCTGCGGGTGGCGGGGGCCGCTCACGGGGTTTCGCTCGGGATGACGTTGGCGTTCGACCTCACCCAAGGCGAGGCGCGGATCGCCATCGGCTGCCTCTCCTACGGTCACGCGACCTACGAAGCGAACTGGACCGGCGGAACCTGGAGCTTCACGGTCGGCGACCTGTCAACCGCAGGATGCCCCGGCGCCAACGCAAAGCAGGCCGCGGACGTGATCGGGGTGCTGAAGGCCGGGACGGCATGGCGCCTCGACACCACTCACCTCGGGCGCGCCCCGGCGTACGTGGTCACGGGGCCGGCCATGGAGGCGATCCTCGTCCCTGCCGCCTTCGCGGGCATTGACCCGGTCACTCCCATGGCCGAGCTACTAGACCGTCCCGCGCCTGTCCCCGCCCTGCAGGGCGAATGGCAGGTCCAGAGCGTCATGCGGACTACCGCTTCGGGAACCGAATGGCGAGGCCCATTCGGTTGGATCGCCACCATCGATCCGACTCACATCACCATGCCGAGGGGCTGCAATACCCCTGGTGGCGAGGACTACCTGGCGACGGCGTCCGGGGCATTCATCATGCACACGGGCGGGGCGTACACCAGCATCGCGTGCACGCACCGTGATGCCAGTGCGTCGGAGACCTTGTTCTGGGCTCTGGCCGGGGCGAGGTGGTGGTCGAAGCCCACCACCGACACGCTCATCTTCACCGGGCCCCACGTCCAGGCGACCCTGGTGCGGCCCGATCCTGGGACGACGGCCCCGTGGCCAGACACCCAGGCCATCCCCAACGGGGTCTACGAGGTCGGCGCCTGGGAGGCGGTCGATGGCTCCTCTCAATCCCCGGCGTCGCGCTTGCGCCTCGCCCTTGTCGATGGCGTCGCACAATGGGCGGGCGGCTGCCTGCCTCTCGATGCCTTCACCTACTCCGCCCCACCCGATGGACGATGGCGTTTCGAGCCGAGGATCCGCGCAGACGGGGCATGCCCCGGTGAGGCGGCCCTCGCGGCCGCCATCGCCATCGAACGGTTGACCAGTGCGTCGGCGTGGAGCCTCAGCGCGCAGCCCGGTGCGGTAGACACCTACCTTCTCGCCACACCATCGGCCGGATCACTCACGCTTTATCGCCATCCCCACCTTGCTGTGCCCGATGCCGGCCTGCACGGCGACCTCGCGCCCGCACCCGCTATGCAGGGCACGTGGCGGGTGGCCGCCATCGTCCCCGCGCCATCCGCGGGGCGGGCCGGATCTGGCCCCTACGCGTGGACCTTGACCATCGACCCAGCCCGAATCACTCTGCCACCGGGGTGCGGCACCAGTGCGGGCGAGGCGTACGCCACCACAAGCACTGGGGCGTTCGCGATGCGGGCGCCGGCCGTCACCAACGCGATGGCGTGCACGGGTGAACGCGACGAATCGTCAACGTTGTTCAGCGCGCTGGCCGACGCCACTCGATGGGCCTCGCCTACCACCGACACCCTCATTCTGACCGGCCAAGACACCGAGGTGCGGCTGGAGCGTGCCTCCCCGGCCGACGCGGCCTTTGCCGTCAAGGCGATCCGTCCGGCCATCAAGACCGTGCGTCTCGCCGTGGGCCAAAGCGCCAAGGTCGCTATCGCGGCTGATCCGTTGGCCCCAGGTGCTGTCGCCACGGCCACTATCCGCTGGACTAACTCCCGTGGCGCGGTAGCCCGTGTCACCAGGACCGCGTCGGAAAAGAAGGCTGCGAAGTCCGGAAGCATCGCGGTGCCGATGAACACGGCGAAGACGGTTCGCCTGACGATCACAGGTGCCAAGAAGGGCACCAGCCGGCTCACCCTGGCCGCCCCGTCGGGTGTGCAGGCGTCCATCAAGATCATCGTTGTCGCCAAGCGGGTCAAGCCCACCGCGGTCACCGTCACGGGCGCCGTCAACGCGTGGACCCCCGACGGCACCATGCGCCTCGGCGCCAAGGTCCGCCCCGCCAAGGCCACGGGAGCCGTTCCTCGGTGGAGTTCTTCCGATCCGTCGCTGGTCAGCGTCGATGATCACGGCGTGGTGACCCTGTCCCCCGGGGTCAACCCGGGCGCGCCGGGGACCGCGAGAAAGTCCGTCACCATCACCGTCAAGGCCGGTACCGCGAAGGGTACCCGCGTGATCGCGCTGCCGTGAGGCGCCAGCCAGGTGCGCTGGTGGGAAGGTGGTTGGTGGGTGGTCGATGGTGTTTGCGGTGGGTGGTGCGGGTGAGGAGGATGCCTAGGGCCGTGAGTAGGCCAGCGGCGAGGGCGGTCCAGGGTGTCCACGGGGTCACACCCGTATGAGGCTGGGTGGCTGGAGTGACGGGTGGTTCGGGCGTGGACAACGGCTCAATCATCGGAACATCCACCACGGTGACCTGGACCGTGCTCCTGCCCGTCGACCCACCCGTCACGTCCTTCACATCCACCGTCACCGTATACACACCAGCCACCGCATACACATGATCCAACACGA
>JAISBQ010000069.1 GCA_031266115.1 Bifidobacteriaceae bacterium | reverse complement strand
TGGTAGGGTGTGGGCCGATTGCCTTTAAGGCCCGTCCAGCGAGGCGGGGAAGGGAGCCCTCCATGCCGAGGCGCACGGACATCGGAAGCGTCATGGTCATCGGGTCGGGGCCGATCGTGATCGGCCAGGCCTGCGAATTTGACTATTCGGGCACTCAGGCGTGCCGGGTCCTCAAGGACGAGGGCCTGCGCGTGGTGCTCGTTAACTCCAATCCGGCGACCATCATGACGGACCCCGAGTTCGCCGATGCCACCTACATCGAGCCCATCACCCCCGAGGTGCTCGCCACGATCATCGAGCGCGAGCGCCCCGACGCCCTGCTGCCCACCCTCGGCGGCCAGACCGCTCTCAACGCGGCGGTTGCCCTCGCCAAGGCGGGCGTGCTGGACAGATTCGGGGTCGAGCTGATCGGCGCGGACATCAAGGCGATCACCGCGGGGGAGGACCGCGAAGAGTTCAAGCGCGTGGTCGAGAGGGCCGGTGCTGCCGTCGCTCACTCCCGGATAGCCCACGGCCTGGACGAAGCCCTTGCTGTCGCCCGCGACCTCGGCTATCCCCTCGTGGTCCGCCCCTCGTTCACCATGGGTGGGCTCGGTTCCGGCATCGCCCACAGCGAGGCGGACCTGCGCCGGATCGCCGGAGGTGGCTTGCACTATTCGCCCACCGCCGAGGTGCTGCTCGAAGAGTCCCTGGAGGGCTGGAAGGAATTCGAGCTGGAGATCATGCGGGATCGCGCCGACAACGTCGTCGTGGTCTGCTCGATCGAGAACCTCGATCCCATGGGAGTTCATACCGGCGATTCGATCACCGTCGCCCCCGCCCTGACCCTGACCGACCGCGAATACCAGCACATGCGCGACATCGGCCTCGCGGTCATCCGTGAGGTCGGCGTCGACACCGGAGGGTGCAACATCCAGTTCGCGATCAACCCGCGCGATGGACGGATCGTCGTCATCGAGATGAACCCACGCGTGTCGCGCTCATCCGCGTTGGCCTCCAAGGCCACGGGCTTCCCCATCGCCAAGATCGCCGCACGGTTGGCCATCGGCTACACGCTCGACGAGATCCCCAACGACATCACCGGCTCCACCCCCGCGTCCTTCGAGCCGGCCATCGACTACATCGTGGTCAAAGTGCCGCGGTTCGCGTTCGAGAAGTTCCCGGCCGCCGATGAGACCCTGACCACCACGATGAAGTCCGTCGGTGAGGCCATGGCGATCGGCCGCAACTTCACCGAGGCCCTCGGCAAGGCGATGCGGTCCATCGACAAGTCCGGCACCACGTTCACCTGGGACGGCCCGCCACCCACGGGCGAGGCGTTGCGGGATCTGCTGGCCGGCATCGTCCGCCCTACCGAACATCGGCTCCAGGATGTCCAACAGGCGTTGCGCGCCGTGCGAACGGGCGAGACCACCATCGACGAGGTCGCCCAGGCGACCGGGATCGATCCGTGGTTCTGCGACCAGATCGCCCAGGTCAACGATATTGCCGACGATGTCGCCGCCGCCGGATCGCTCTCACGTGACCTGCTGCGCCGGGCCAAGCGCCACGGTCTGTCGGACAGGCAGATCGGCCGGCTGCGCCGGATCTCGCCGGAGACTGTCCGCGAGGTGCGCCACGCGTTCGCGTTGCGGCCCGTCTACAAGATGGTCGACACGTGCGCTGGCGAATTCGCTGCCCAGACCCCCTACATGTACTCGTCCTACGACACCGAGACCGAGGTCGCTCCCCGCGAGCGGCCCGCGGTGATCATCCTCGGCTCGGGCCCCAACCGGATTGGTCAGGGCATCGAGTTCGACTACTCATGCGTCCATGCGGCCCTCGCCCTGCGAGACAGCTACGTCACGGTCATGGTCAACTGCAACCCCGAGACCGTGTCCACCGACTATGACATCTCGGACCGCCTCTACTTCGAGCCCCTCACCTTCGAGGATGTCATGGAGATCTACGAGGCCGAACGCGCCGCCGGCCCAGTGGCCGGGGTGATCGTCCAACTGGGTGGCCAGACGCCTCTGTCGTTGGCCGCGCAGCTCGAGGCGGCGGGCGTGCCGATCTGGGGGACGCCGCCATCGTCCATCGATGCCGCCGAGGATAGGGGGGCGTTTGGGCGCGTCCTGGCCGATGCCGGACTGCCGGCACCCGCCTACGGCACGGCCACTTCGGCGGCCGAGGCCCGTGACGTGGCCGAACGGATCGGCTACCCGGTGCTCGTCCGCCCGAGCTACGTCCTCGGTGGGCGCGGCATGGAGATCGTCTACGGTCCCGAACAGCTCGCCGAATACGTGACACGGGCCTTGCCGGCAGCCGATGCCGCCCACGCGACTGCGCCCCTGTTGATCGACCGTTTCCTCGATGACGCGATCGAAATCGACGTGGATGCTCTCTTCGACGGAGACGAGCTATTCCTCGGTGGAGTGATGGAACACATCGAGGAGGCGGGTATCCATTCGGGAGATTCGGCCTGCACGCTTCCACCTGTCACGCTATCCGCGGCCGAGATCGCTCGAATTCGGCTGTCCACCGATGCAATTGCGCGCGGCGTGGGGGTCCGTGGACTGATCAATATCCAATATGCACTGGTCAGCGACGTTTTGTACGTGTTGGAGGCCAATCCGCGCGCGAGCCGGACTGTGCCATTCGTGTCCAAGGCGACCGGTGTGCCGCTCGCGAAAGCGGCCTGTCACCTCATGGCCGGGGCAAGCATGGCCGCCCTGCGCGATTCGGGTGTCCTCCCCGCCGTCGATGCGGCCGGCGTCGGCCCCGGGGGAGGGCCGGGCGCCGCCGAGCTGAGCGAATCGCCGTACATCGCCGTCAAGGAGGCCGTGCTGCCGTTCAAGCGGTTCCGAACGTCCGATGGCGCACTGGTCGATGCCGTCCTCGGTCCGGAGATGCGCTCCACGGGAGAAGTCATGGGCCTGGACACCGACTTCCCGACGGCCTTCGCGAAGTCCCAGGAGGCGGCCTTCGGTGGACTGCCCAGCCGTGGAACCGTGTTCATCTCGGTGGCCGATAGGGACAAACGGTCCATCGTGTTCCCCGTCAAACGCCTGGTGGAATTAGGGTTCGAGGTGCTCGCCACCGAGGGCACCGCGAGCGTCCTGCGCCGCAACGGGATCGCCTGTGAGGTGGTGCGCAAGTACTCTGAGCGCGGCTCGGTCCCCGGTGACCCCACGATCGTGGACCTGATCCGGGACGGGAAGGTGGACATGGTGGTCAACACGCCGTCCGGCCAGGGTGCGCGCGCAGATGGCTATGAGATTCGGGCCGCCACCACAGGCAGCGACAAGCCGATCGTCACCACCGTCCAGCAGCTGGCCGCCGCCGTCCAGGGGATCGAGGCTCGGCGTCGCGGATATCGCGTGATCGCCCTTCAAGAACTGAGCGGCGCACGATGACGGCCCCCACCGAGCGGTTCGGAGCCCGCCTGTCCGCGGCGATGTCGCGGTTCGGTCCGGTGTGCGTCGGCATCGACCCGCATCCGGCCCTCCTCGCCTCATGGGGGCTGAGCGACGATGGCGATGGCCTCGCACAGTTCGGCCGGATTGCGGTGGAAGCCGCGGCGGGACACGCCGCCGCGGTGAAACCGCAATCGGCCCTGTTTGAGCGGCACGGTTCGGCCGGCGTGGCGGCACTCGCCGAGGTGCTGCGCGCAGCACGGGAGGCCGGAATCCTTGCCATCCTCGACGTCAAGCGTGGCGATATCGGGTCCACGATGACCGCCTACGCGCAGGCCTACCTCGCCGACGGGGCCGAGTTGGCGGCCGACGCCATCACCCTGTCGCCATACCTCGGTTTCGCCTCCCTCGCCCCGGCGCTCGATCTTGCGGAGGCGACGGGCCGCGGGGTATTCGTGCTCGCATTGACGTCGAATCCCTCGGGCCCTGAGGTCCAACAGGCTCGCGGACCTGACGGCCAGTCCGTGGCTAAGGCCATCGCCGAGGCGGCCGGCCGGTGCAATCGCCGCCATCCACCCGTGGGTGATGTCGGCCTCGTGGTGGGGGCAACGGTGGGCGACGGTCTGGCGCGGGCTGGGATCGACCTCACGCGCCTCGGCGGTCCGATCCTCGCTCCGGGTTTCGGAGCCCAGGGTGCCGGCCAGGGCGAGATTCGGCGGGTCTTCGGTCCGGAGTTCACCACTGTGCTGATCGCCTCGTCGCGCGCCATCCTTGCGGCGGGGCCCGACGGCGCACACTTGCGGGACGCCATCGTCGGTATGCGGGATCAGTTGGTGCTCTGATCAGGTAATACGCCGAGAGGCGAGAGGCGAGTCGATGCCGAACGTCCACGCGAGAGGCCGGTGTGCGACGAGAAGCTATCCCGACACGCCCCGAAAACTGCCGCCCGCTAATTGCCTGGTAGCCCGCATATCGCTAGGTTGGTCGCGTCCTGACCAATCTTCTATCTCACACCAGAGGTGACCTAGTGACGCTCCCACCGTTGACTCCCGAACAGCGTGCCGCGGCCTTGGAAAAGGCGGCGGCCGCCCGGCAGGCGCGTGCCGAAGTGAAGAACAAGCTCAAGTACCACGAGAGCACCCTGTCCGACGTGATCGCTCTCGGCCAGAAAGAGGACGTGATCGGCAAGATCAAGGTCGCGGCACTGCTTGAGTCTTTGCCCGGAGTCGGAAAGGTCAAGGCCGCGACGATCATGGCGGAAATTGGCATCTCCGATTCGCGCAGGATCCGCGGACTTGGCCCGCACCAGATCGAAGAGCTCATCGCGCGTTTCGGCTGAGCATGGGGCTTGCCGCCCGGGGAGGCTGGGGCGGCCCCGCGCCACGCGGTGGCCTGCCATCCTG
>JAISBQ010000295.1 GCA_031266115.1 Bifidobacteriaceae bacterium | reverse complement strand
CAGGTCGCGCAGCGCCAACGTCGGCGCCGCGCCCACCACGGCCCGTGCACGGTCTTCGATTGTCGAATACCTCTCGGGCCTGTCAGGGTCGGGGGGCGGGATGACATCCGCCATGCCTCACACCCTATTCCTCCTGCGGGGCACGCGTGTCCGCCCGCCCGTGGCGGATTTTGCGCACGTCGGCCGCGCTCACGGCGCGGTTACCGCAGGTGGTAGCGATGACGAGGGCGCCGTC
This sequence comes from Bifidobacteriaceae bacterium, assembly GCA_031266115.1. Taxonomy (GTDB): domain Bacteria; phylum Actinomycetota; class Actinomycetes; order Actinomycetales; family WQXJ01; genus JAIRRT01. Next base: position 10,163 of record JAISBQ010000295.1, on the reverse strand, counting down.
ATCGTCCAAGGTCAGGCCCCGGCCCCGAAGCCGCGCGCCCCCTCCCGCCCAAGCCTCGACATCGTCGCCAACTGACACGCACCGTGCTTCGATGGCGGGGCGCAGCGTCGGATCGCCAGCCTCCCACGCAGCATAGTGCCTGGCCAGGGCCATCAACGTCGCGATGGCAACCTCGTTCCGGTCCGCGCCCGGAGCGCCGGCCGTGCGCAACGACGCCGCCCAGGGGACCGGCAGATGGTGCGCGTCCTGTGTGACATTGATCCCAATACCGAGGACGATGGCGCCGCGCCCCTCCCGGTTCCCAAACAGCTGCTGAGGCCGTGGAATCCGGGAGGTGTCGCCAGATGGCGCCATCGCCTTGCCCGGGTGGGGCCGGGCGCACACCTCGGTGAGGATGCCCGCCACCTTGCGCATCGCCCCCCATCCCGGCACGTCCACCGGCTGGCCAGGCGCGGCCGGCCCTATGCGAACCACCACGTCATTGGGCCAGACCATCCGCGGCCGGGTGGGCACAAACGGGGCAAGTGCGCGGCACGTCGCGAGGCCCGCCGCCAGCGGCAGCCACGACAGCCCGAGACGTGGTTCGGGCGGCGGACGCAGCAGCACCGAGACGAGGACCGATGAGCCCTGCGCGCTGACCCATCGCCGCTCCAGGCGTCCGCGGCCCGCGGTTTGATGCTCGGCTAGCAGGGCGGATAGGTGCGGGAGGCGCGCGGCGCAGTCCGGCGACCCCTCGGCGGCGAGCAACGCGGCGTTGGTCGAATCGACCTCGTCCACCACGTCGACGCGGGCGAAGGGCCCGGCATCCACCAGCATGCTCCGCAGGCGGGCGAGATCGAGGCCGCCCGCTGCGCCCTCGCGCTGCCGAGATTGCGTCACCGGCACACAGTAGCTCGCGGGTTGCTGGGAGCGCCCGGCGCGTCGCCGGCGCCCAACGGCGCGGGAGAATCTGCCCAGCGAACGTCCATCACGCGGCGAGCCGGGGCGGACGAAGCGTGAGGTTAGGACCTAAGTGATTTGACATTGGGCATTTTGCGCGGCGTGATGGTTCCTATGGCACGCGACCCGGACCGCCCCGACAACCCTCCCTACGACCTGTTCCAGGACCCCGATGAGGATCTGCTGGTCTCTGGCGGCGCGGATCCCCTGGATACCGGCTATTCCCCGCCCGATGAGTTGCCTCTCGGCGCGCGCCTGTTGCTCGATGGCGAGGACGAGGAGGAGTCGCTTGATTCGCGCCTTGAGCGTGAGCTGCCCGAGGTGTGGGACATGACTTCCGACGATTGGGACAACACCAGGACAGGGCGTCTGGTGGCGACGGACAAGGAAACCGACCGCGACATCTTCGGCTTCGATATCGGTATCGATGGCGGCGGCGCCTCCGCTGAGGAAGCGGCCGTCCACGTTGTGGACGACGAGTACTGAGGCTGTCCGAATCGCGACTTGACAGAGCTTCTGCGGTACGCCATGCTGCCGATACCGGTTCTGAGAACAATTCTCATTGATCAGCTGCCGGTGTCACCGATCGCGGTTCTCCCTGCGTGGGAAGCCCAACCGAAGCAGCAGGTCCACCATGGAGCACACGCAGTCCGCCGCGCCCGCGGCGGCACGCCTCGCGGCGGCGACGCTGGTCGCCATCGCCGGCTGTCTCATCACCCCCCTCCCGTCCGTGTCCGCAACCACCGAGACCGCTCGGTTAGGGCATGGCGCAGCGTCAACGGGGGAAGCAGCCCCGGATGCGGGAATGGCGCTCGACGCCGAGGTCGGCGTGTGCGGCGCCGCCGCCGATGGCGACGTCTTGCCTGCTCGCACCGATGGACACTCCAGAAGCACTCCGACGTTCGCGGCCGGGAACCCTGATCTGAACCTGACGCCGCCGTGCGATCAGCTGCCGCCGGACGAATCCATCCCGGCCGGTGGTCTCGACACGAGCCCGACGCCGGATCCTGTCGCCGATCCGAATGACCCGGAACCTGAACCGGGCCCGGAACCCGAACCCGATCCCAACCCCGAACCAAGCCCAGAGCCTGACAGCACGCCTACCAGCGACACGGGCGGCGAGAGCGGCGGCCCGTCAAGCGACGGCCCGTCGGGCGGCGGCGCACCCGGCGGCGAGGATTCCAGTCCCGACCCAAGCTTCGGCTCGTACCCTCCCCCAAGCGGCAGCGGTGTCCCGGTCGATACCCCCACGGGCGCACCCGAGCATCCGCCTGTCGAACCCGCTGACCCTCCCGCCGGCCCGAGTCAGCCGGACCCCGCCCCGGCCGTGTGGAATGTCGCGAACGGCACAGTGAACGATGCCGGAGCGACCGTCCTCAACGATGGCCACGTGGACATCGCGTCCCTGATCGACGGCGGGACCTTGATGACCGCGGTGAAGGACACCACGGCGTCGACCACCCCCGTGTGGCGCGAGATGGCCAGGACCGTGCTCCAACTCAAGCCCGAGTCTCTCGTCACGGTCCCGGCAGGCGAACGCTGGCGCTTCCTGGGCGCGGCGGGATCCCCGCTCTACCAGGTCGCGCAGACCCAGCAGGCGGGCCTCGTGTGGCCAGGCTGGTCCACCGAGACGATCGCGCCTAACGCGACCCGCGGCGACATCGCGTGGACGCTGACCGCGGTCTCGGGGCCCGGCCACTTCACCCTCTACCAGGTGGGTTCCTTCGGCGAACCGACGGTGCTGTTCTCCACTCTCGACGGGATCACCGCCCAAGACGCCTTCACCATTCCCAGGGGCAGCCACGCGCATGGGTCATGGGCGTTCAGCGCCGAGGGCGCCTACTGCCTGGCCTTTGCCCGATCCGCAACACTCGCCTCTGGCGCCGCCGTGAGCGACCAATTCGCCCTCGCCGTCGCCGTCGGCCACGCCGATGTTATGCGCACCGATCCCACGGCATGCTTCACCGACCAGGCGACGGGCGCCGCGGACAGCCCCACCGGAACCACCTCCGTCGCCTCGGCCGGCACCTCCCAGAGCGCAGCGACCGGATCCACAGCGCCCACGGGGGGCGCCACCGCGTCACGCAAGGCGTCCAAGGGCGCGCAGGCAAACTCCACCCGTGCGCCGTCATCGTCCGCGAAATCCGGTGAATCCCGCTGTTCGGCGACCATCCTGTCCTCGGGCCACATCGACTACGCGTCGCGGATCGTGGCAGGAAAGCTCCGGTCGCAGATCGGGGATGGAACCTCCGCGGACACAGTCTTCCGCGAGCCTGCCGCGGTGGTGATGTGGCTGCGGCCCTCGAGCCGCGCCACGCTGCCCGCCGGATACGAGCGGATCGGGCCAGCCGGATCGCAGGTGTGGCAAGTGCCGCAGACTCAGGATCCGGACCTGATCTGGCTCGGATGGTCCACCGAGGCGCTGACCGCCAGCAACACCCGCGGCACCGTCTCCTGGCACCTGGACACCGTGAGCGGTCCGGGCACGGTCGCGATCTATCTGACCGGTGCCTTCGGCGAGGTCGAGTCGATGCTGTTCGCCGGCGGCGCCCCGTATGCCATCCCGCGTGGCGTTCACGCGCATGCGAACTGGGTATTCTCCGCCGAAGGTATCTACCGAATCACCACGACACAGTCGGTCACGCTCGCCAACGGGACCCGATCACGCGACACCCAGACCATGACGATCGCTGTGGGCGATGTCGATCCCGTCACGGCAACCGGGTGTAGCCAGGCGTCGGGGACGCGAGCCGGCGTCACGCCGGCAGCCCAGGCCGCCACCGAGACAGCCGCACCCCAGGCGCTCCCCCGCACCACCGGCGCCCCAACCCCCGCGGACGTCCCACCATCCGGGGATCGGGTGCGGCCGATGGCGCTCGGCCCGTCCGAACCCGCCAGGAACGCCATCCCGGAGGCTGCCGCGCAGAGCCTGTCATCGACACCCGCCACGCCCGCCGATCCCGTGCCGCGCTTGGTCACCATTCTGAGTGGGCTCCTGGCGACTGGCGCGGTCGGCGCGGGCACCCTCGCGTGGCGCCGGAGGCCTGGACGATGACCGGCACCATCTCGCGTGCCGCCGTGGCCGCGGCCCTGGGGGCAGTGCTGCTCACCGGATGCGCCGCGAAACCGGCGTTGACCCCTCACGCCGGCACACTCCAGGTGGTCACCACCACGGGGTTGCTGCGCGACTTGGTCATCCAGGTGGGTGGGGAGCGAGTGGAGGTGGCGGCCATCGTGCCCGATGGCGCCGACCCCCACTCCTACGAACCCACCCTTCGCGACGCCCGGAACGTGGTGTACGCCGATGTCGCCTTCTCCAACTACGCCCTGTTGGAGGAACACGGCATCGTCAAGGCGATCGATGCGAACCTGCGGGCCGATGCCCTCAACGTCGCGCTGGCCGAAGACGCCGTGAAGTACGCTGCCGACATCATCCCGCTGATCGAGAACGCCAACCTCGACACGGTATGGCTCGGCCTGCGCGTGCACGGCGATGGACGCGAGACGCACGGGGCAACGCGCTCCTCGCAGGTCGTCCTCACCGCGAGCGCCGTGGAGGGTCCAGGCGACGTGTTCGCCTATCTGACCGGCGCCTTTGGCCAAACCGAGGTGTACATCGACTCCTCCGACGGACTCACCCCTATCGTTTCCCCCGGCGCCGGCGCGGCGGCCTCAGCGGGCCGGTTCCCCGACACCATGACCCTCCCGGTGGGCGCGCACACCCACCTCTCCTGGGCGTTCACCGACCCGGGCGTGTACCACCTCACACTCGGCGCCTACATCCAGGTCGCGGACACCGCGCCGCCAATCCCGCTCGACACCGCGACTGTCACCATCGCGGTGGGCGTCGATCCGACGGAGGCCGACGATGGCGTTCGCCTCGTTCGCGGACACGTCGATCTGACCGCAAATCTGGACACCGGACGCCTGGAGGTTCGCCACGACCCCGAAGGCCACGATCCAGGCACTCAGCGCACCTACCGGCCGGACGCCATCGTCCTCGTGGTGCCGCCCAAGGCGCTGACACAGATTCCGGCCGGTCCGCAGCACACCTTCATGGGCACACCTGGCACCGAGGTCTATCAGTTGCCTCAGGCGGTGCTCGGCAAGCACGTCCATGGGGAGATCGATCCCCACCTGTGGCAGAACGTGCGCAACGCGATGGCCTACGTGCATCTCATCCGCGACACGCTCGTCGCCGCCGATCCCGCCGGCGCCCGGGTCTACGCCGCAAACGCCACCGCCTACCTCGCGGAGCTTGAGGACACCGACACCTATGTGCGCCACACCATCGGACAGATTCCACCGGCGCGACGCCATCTGGTCACCACGCACGACGCGTTCGCCTACCTAGCCGATGCCTATGACATCGAAATCGCGGGATTCGTCACGCCGAACCCTGCCGTGGACCCATCCCTGACCGATCGCCGCACGCTCGTCGAGACGATCCGCACTCTGAAGGTTCCTGCGGTGTTCCTCGAGCCCAACCTCGCCGCCCGCGCCTCCACCTTGACGGAGGTGGCCACTGACCTCGGCGTCCGCGTATGCCCCATCTATGGCGACACCCTGGACACCGCCGTCGCGAGCTATACGGCGATGATGCGCTTCAATGCCGCCTCGCTGCATGACTGCCTCACCGAACCCGACAAGGAGCCCGCACCGTGACCCGTCCCTCACCGGCGGCCACCATCGCCTTCGCCGGCATCGTGCTTGCGATGGCGTCCTTCCCCGCGTTGGCGCGCGGCGACGACGGCGCGGATCCGAACCTCGACCAGACCCTCGCCGCGGATGAACCGGCGGTTCGCGGCGAGCGGGTGCTGGATGGCGGGCATGTGGATATGGGACCGAAGCTGGTCGATGGAGCATGGAGCCTCCTCATCCACGACGACGCCGCGAAGACCGACACCGCAGCAACCAGCGTGTGGCGCTATCCGGCCCAGACCGTGCTGCACGTGCTGGACCAGGCGAGCCTCACCGTGCCGGATGATCCGGCCTACGCATTCGTCGGTGCGGACGCCGGCGAGGAGGTCTGGGTGGTGCCTCAAACCCAGAACCCCGACGTGGTGTGGCTGGGCTGGAACACCCAGGACCCGTGGGTGGCTGGTGCGGTCGACCGCGGGATCACCCTGTCGCTTGTGGGCATCCAGGGGCCGGGCGTGGTGACGGTATACCTCCAGTCCGGGTCGTTCGACGAACCACAGCTCCTCTACGACTCCCGTGTGGACGAGTCGCAGTCCGTGTGGGTGGATGTCAACACGCACACGCACGCCAACTGGGTGTTCACCGCACCGGGCGTCTACCTGCTTCGGTTCACCGCCGAGGCGGATCTCACCGACGGGTCCCACGTCACCGACACCCAGGAGCTTCGGTTCGCCGTGGGTACGGCGACATCTCCGAGCGCGGCTTTGGCCGCCACCTGGTCGCAGGCCACGGTGGACGATGACGCCCAGCGGGCAGCCGGGGCCGCGGACGGTGAGCCCGTGGCCGGCCAGGCTGGTGGGGCTGATGTCGAGGAGATGACCCGTGAGGACGGCGCGGTCGGGATGACGGGCGAATCGCATGACGGAGCGTTGGCCCGACTCCTCACGGGCGCGATTGGCGCGGTTGCTGCACTGCTTGTTGCCGGGTTCGGCACTGTTGCGCTGCGCGCCCGCGCCGCCAAACGTCAGGTCCTGACCGATGCTGGCCGGACCGTGGACGGCCATCCCCCGCCAGAAGACGGCGTCGACGTGGCTGCCCACCGTGGAGACGAGCAGTGAGCGCCGCGAGGGTCCTTCCCACGCGGGTCTCCGCCGGCCAGGTTTCCGTTGGGCAGGTCTCCCCTGTCCCGGCCTCGACCCACCTCGCGGGCGCTCTCCGGCCCCTGGCCGTCGAAGGTCTGTCGGTACGCCTGGGCGGAAACCAGGTGCTCGATGCGGTGAACCTTGAGGTGGATCGTGGCGAACTGATGGGACTCATCGGGCCGAATGGTGCGGGCAAGACCACGGTGCTGCGCGCCATCGTCGGCTTGGTCACGCCCGAGGCGGGGACAGTGCTGGTGGACGGACGCCGGCCCACGCCGGGGCGCCCAGCCGTGGGGTACGTTCCACAGAGTCACGATGTCGCGTGGGACTTCCCGATCACCGTCGCGGATGCCGTGATGACCGGCCTGACCGGACGGGGCGGACGGGGCGGACGAAGCGGACGGGGGTGGCGGGCGGGGGCTTTGCGGCGTCCGGGCGCCGACGCGTGGCGGGCCGTGGCCGGCGCCCTGGCGCAGGTTGGTATGGCGGACCTCGCCGGGCGCCCCGTCGCCCACCTTTCCGGCGGGCAGCGTCAGCGTGTCCTCCTCGCCCGCGCGCTCGCACCCGCCCCAGCGCTGCTTCTGCTCGACGAACCCTTCACCGGCCTCGATCTGCCCACCTCCGAACTCCTCGCCACACTCTTCGCCGACCTGGCGCGCCAGGGGCATGCCTTGGTCATGACCACCCACGACATCCTCGCTGCCCTCGACACCTGCCACCGGATAGCCCTGCTCAACAGGACCATCGTTGCCATCGGGACGCCGAGCGAGTTGACGGCGGACCTCGACCCGTGGATCACCACGTTTCACCTGAAGGCCGGTTCAGCGTTGCTCCGTGCCTTGAAGACGGCGTGACCCGTGAGCCCCATCGATTTCCTTACCGACCTCCTCAACCCCGATCTGGCGTTTCTCCCCAAGGCACTCGTTGTCGCCGTCATGTCCGCTGCCGTGTGCGGTGTGGTCGGTACCCACGTGGTCCTGCGGGGAATGGCCTTCATTGGGGATGCGGTTGCCCATGCCGTATTTCCGGGGCTCGCGATCGCATTCGCCGTGTCAGGAAATCTCGCCCTCGGCGGCGCCATCGCCGGTGTCATCACAGCCGTCCTGGTCGCCGTGCTATCGCAGAACAGGCGTCTGAAGGAGGATTCCGTCATCGCGATCCTGTTCGTTGCTGCATTCGGGATCGGGATCGTTGTCATCTCAGCGGTCCCTGGATACGGCGGCAGTCTTCAGCATTTTCTCTTTGGGTCGATCGCCGGCATCCCCGATTCAGACCTCTACATGGTCGCCGGTACTGGCATCGGGATTTTGGCCGCCATGTTCATCTTTCACCAAGAATTCGTCGCCATCGGCCTTGATCGCGATTTTGCACGCACCCAAGGGATCAAGGTCTTTCGGTACGATCTTCTGCTCTACGTCCTCGTCACGCTCGCCGTGGTGATCTCCGTCCAAACGATCGGCAATATCCTCGTCCTCGCCCTGCTTGTTGCCCCCGCCGCGACGGCACGGCTCCTCACGGACTCCCTCGCGGCGATGATGGCGATAGCCCCGGCCATCGGCGCCGTCTCGGCAACAGTCGGTCTCTACATCTCCTGGTCGTGGGACCTGCCCACGGGCGGAACCATTGTCCTGGTTCTGACCGCCGCCTTCCTGGCCGCATGGCTCCTGTCCCCCCGGCGCGGGCGCCGATCGCGCTCAATTCCGGCGACGATGGCGACGAGGCGATCGCAGAAGCGCGCCACGCCATCGACCACCGCTATTCGGTCCGGATCCTGACGCGCGAACGGTCACAGCGAACGGTGTGCCCCGCCTGGTCGGGCTGGGGCACACCGTCGCCCGTACTACCGAGGCATGCGTTCGGTGCCGTTCTGCTCCGCACACACAGGGATCAGGGTCTTCGGGTAGCCCTTGCCATCCACATCGGCGCACATGGCTTGGTGGTAGGCGAAGACCTCCGTCCACGCGCCGCCGATCTTCTGGTACAGAGTCATCGCCCCACCTCCGAGGCGCATGCCATCCGTCTTGTTCGTCGAGCCACAGCCCGCGTTGGCTAGCGCATATTCGCCGTCGAACCTGATCGGCTCGCTCACGAGGTAGGCCAACGCTGTGGGATCCTTGACCTCGTAATCGATGCCCGCGATCGAGACGCGGCAGGCCTTTGCCTGGGCGGCGACGATCGCTCGAATGTCGGCGTTGCCCTTGACCTGGGTGGTGACCGATGTGGAGGTGGCTGCTCTGGTGTCGTTGGTGGCCAGGACCTTCACCCGGAAGAGGGTCCTCAGCGCGAAGGTCACGGTGAAGGTCACCTTGCCCGCTTTGGACGTCTTCGCTGTCTTCACCCCATGCCAGGATGTCCCGTCGATCTTGCGTTGCAGCTGGACTTTGAGGCCGGGCACCACCTTGCCGTCGCCCTTGGCCGTCACGGTGGCGGCGACCTTGATCTTGGTGTTCAACGACGCCGTCTTCGGCGCCGTCACGGCCACGGCATACGGCGACTGCGCGGGCGCCGCCACCGCAGGCGCGGATGCGACCAGCATTCCCCCGACCAATGCCACGGCGCTCAACACCGCACCTAATGCGACACGACTTGATGTCATGAGTCTTCCTCCCTTGTGCCACTGGGGGCGTCGCTGTCATCGGCGTCGGCATTAGCGCCCCGCCGTACCATGCACAATACGCCCCCCCCCATGCCACAGGCGATATCTGCCTGGCGATCCGCTGCTCCGTCCAGCGCCACCTGGTTCACGGACCGGCCGGTGTCATTCTTCCTGGTCGCCGTCACTCGCCGAGTCCGCTAACTGCCCGTTCCGCTCGGTCCAGAAGTTGGACGCCTCTTCCCACAGGATGTCGTGGAGCCGGTTCCAATGGTCCTGATTCGCGGCTTCAGCCGCCGGGTCGTCGCTGCGTTCGGGTTCTTCGAAGTTGATATCCGGCGCGGGGGCGGATACCCAATCAGGGGGAAGCTCCGTGCCGTCCGCTTCCGCCTCGGCCCGTTCCCTATCCCAGTTGGGACACACCGCAAGCAGTGCACGGAACGCCTCTTCGGTAGTGGAGAACGGCAAACGGACGGGCAATACGCCATCGTCGGTCGGCGTGACATCTTCCAAGGTCGGATAACCATTCTCGCGGGCGCACGCGACCCATTCATTGGTGGCGTCGGCCTGAGCACGCTGCATGGCGGCCATTTCGCTAGGATCCAACCCGTATTCTGGTTGCGTGTAGCCGGATTCCTCGAGGCATCGCTCCAGGTCAGCGGTGCGATCCACCCCATCGATCAGTAGGGCATAGTTATAGTCCTCACGCACTTCGTCCTTATAGAAGACGCTTTCGACAAACTCTTCGATCTCGCTTTCTGGAAGCTCCTTGCCGGGCGGAGCTCCCCACCAGGGACCCATTCCGGGCGCGGACCCCAGCACGACATTCTCATCCATGGACCATCCCA
>JAISBQ010000287.1 GCA_031266115.1 Bifidobacteriaceae bacterium | reverse complement strand
TTGCACCTCGCGCAGCGCGTCAGCGCCAACATTGCGGAGCACAAGGTGTTTGCCTGCGGCGTCGAGCGCAACGGCGAGTTCTCGTGTCGGGGCAAGTTCATCGCGTACATCGCGCGCGAATGCTGTGATATCCGCCCGCAGGCTCCGTGCTACTTGGTGACGTAAATCGTCTTTGGTCGTATAGTCGCCCACAAGACCGTGATCACGGTCTATCATGCTTTGGCGATAGGTCTGTACCTTCTTGAGTTGGTCGGGATCTATCGTGTCAAGACTAGCAGCCGCCAATGAAAAGAACAGATGCACCCGCAGTCCGACACTGAGTGCGAAATCGATCTCCTCTTCGGTGTGGGACAGGTACGCGCCTGAGGGAGTGCCGAAACGCGTATGAAACAGCGCTACCATCACGTGGCACTTAGCAACCAGGTCCGCGTTGATTCCACTTTGCGTCCTGCGTCCTGCCGTGATGCGTCTTTCCGCGTCGATCTCCCACCGAATCGGCACAAGAATCGCATTGTCGACGCCGGCGAGCGGGCTGTTCAGCTCTGCCATCTCGCGAACCACGGCGTCACGGTCCTCGTCCACGTCGCCAGGCGAAGCGAGCATCACGTTGACCCGCCGAGAATACTCGAAGGGCGGAAATGAAGGAACGGCGGTACCGCCTCTCACGTTCGACTTCCCGCCAGCGGGCTGGCGTGGATGCGTCGCCAATAGGACTCGGGAGCCCTCATGATTCGGAAGGTCATTCCACCAGAGCCCTCGTACCAGTCGAACGTGACGTCTTGGACGGGTCGCCAATCGAGTGCACGCTGCTCTTTGAGATCGCCGTCGCTCACTTGACTATCATTGCTATCCACTTCATCGTTCATTGCTGTTAGTGACTCCTTCGTGTGGCTGATGTTGATGAAATACATGCGGTAAGCGCCGGAGGATACGGAGCAGGCGCTGGTTGGACGATCATTCGCTGGTGGGGCGAGCACCTCCCCCTTTGTCGGGGCCATTCGGACTTGGATTTCCGGGTTGGCCAGTGCCGATGGACCGCGATTGCAGCGCCTCGTCCCACAGCTTTTGGAGATCGGGAAGCGCCATCGCCTCAAGCGCCATTGACTGGCAGATTATCCATGATGGCTCGCGAGGGGCGGCCCCGCGGCTGACGATTGAGTTTCGCAAGTTGGCATTCACGCGATGGAAACCGCTAACGGCGCCTGGGGCGAGGTTCCTGTCGATGGCGCACCGCTCCAGGTCATCCTTGCGCTTGACGGGCGAAAAGAGCTCTGCATGCCGTGACGGAGATATCCCCGTGAACTGCTCGAAGACAACGAGGTCACTTCGGTGTGACCCAGAGGTATTTCTGGAGTCTGCAGAAAGAAACAGAATCTGTTTAGGGTAGAGGCTCCAGGCGAGACTCTTGCTATAGGGTTCGATGTATACGACTCTCGAAATTCCCGCGGCCACGATGTTTCGCGCGCACTCATGGCAGGGGAACGTCGTGACATACATTGCGTGGTCCTGTATCGCGATGCCGTGACGGGCGGCACTGGTGATCGCCGCCATTTCAGCGTGAACAGTCGCTCCGAATTCGATAAGGTTGAAGAGGCGTGTCTTCCGGACGGCAGGGACGAGGGCAAGGGACTTGATATCCTCAATCGTTGGTGACCCGATATGGCTAGTCGCGGCGCGTACGGAATCAAGCCAATCCATGGTGACCGACGTGGATCTAGCGTCACTGAGTTGTCGTCGTGCGTTGTTGAACTCCTCGACTCCGGCACTTTCCGGCTCGCCGGGCTGGCGTGTGAAATCGGGAGGATTTTGAACGAGGAGCGCCGCAAGGAAATCACGGATTGCGTCGAGTTTCCTGGCGTCGGCAGGATCGGCCTGGGCTTTGCCGTGATGTTCGCGGAGGTGAGGACCATCGTTGTGGTCTGCGACGCCTCCACCGGGAACGGGAACCTCGTTCCAACCGGTCGAGAGAATTTGACCGTGAGGACTGACGATAGCGGCGCCAACGGAGCGGCCGAGTTGAACGGATCGACGGGCCGCGGCGTAGGCCGCGGACATGCCAAGTTCGGCGAGGGTTGGCGAGCCATAGGGGTAGCCGAAGACTTGCTGGAGGAACCGCTCAGTTTGGGACTTCCAGTTATCGGGAGAGGGTTCCGCGACATCTGGAGAGTTTTCGAGATCGAGAAACAGGTCGGCATGATGGAAGGTAGCGGTAATGTCGAGGCACGCTTCGTCGTTGTAGAGGGTATGCAGTTTGCCGCGATCGATATTGATGATCTCTTCAGCCTGTTGCTTGGCGACGGCGTCGGGATCTTGTGCGGAAAGGGACTTGGCGAAAGCCTCTTTGAGGCGCTCTTCTCTAGCTGAAAATGATTCGTAGGCACCGAGGAGAAAGAATCGGGAACCGTAGAGCCATCGGAGATAGTCGACCTCAAGGGGGTGAACGAGACTCCGGATGAGATAGGCGACGCCCCGCTTGTTGTCATGTCTTGCGGCGTCATGTGCGCTGGACCTGCGATGAAGAATGTCGACAGCGGCAAATTTCGCGACGATGCTGGGACTGTTTTCCGAACGGAGCCTGTCACCCTCCTGCATGAGTCCTTTGGTCCGCGCGAATCCGCGGTCCCGGGTGAGAGCGGCCGTGTTGTCAAGGGAGTCGACGGCGGCAAGAAAGGAATCGATGTGGCCGGAGAGCTTTACTTCCTCGACATGGAATCCGTAGCCACCGAGAGCGTCGTCAACGAGGTAATCGCGGAAGAGCTGATCATGGGTACCTTGCGGGCGGGCAATAGCGAAGAACAACTCGGGGAGTGGGTCTTGTGGCGGCTGTGGTGGTGGAGAGAGGAGGGCAAGGAAGGGCTGGACGGGGTCCTGGGCTGGTGGTGTGGTGGTGTCGGGGACGGTCATGAGGGTTGAGGTGTCGAGTGGATGTGGCGGGTGAGGTCCGGGGGAGCGGGGAGGGGGAGACGGGGTGGGGGACCGCAGGAAGCAGCGGCGGCGGAGGAGAGAGGGCCGAGGGCGGCGTTGACCCGGCTGAGAGGCATGGTTGATCTTCGCGTGGTGCGGGCGGGGACGCAAGTAGGCACGCTGGACTGTGCACAGGGTGGCGTGGGGCGAGCGTGGAGATGGCCCGAAGGTGTCACAGGGACCATCAAACGCCGCGAGGATCTCGGTGTTCTGGGACGTGCGACCCTCACGCCAGGCTCAAACCTTCGGCGGGTTGCGGGACGTCGTGGCCTGGGGGGGCGGTGGGGCGCCATGCGCCGAGGCGCAGGCGGGTGCCCACGGCTGCTCTGAGGCGGTGATAGGCCAGGCGGGGGCCGGTGGCACGGGGGATGACTCTGGCGCTGGGGGTGATGGCGGTCCAGTCCTCGGAGGTGAACAGCGGCTCGAGGGAGGGGACGTGGGTGATGCGGCCGAATTCGCCGAGCGGGTCGGGGTGATGCGGATCGCTCAGGAGGTCTCGCATCTGGGTGCGGTCCCACTGCCACGGCAGGACACGGCTCAACTCTTCGAGAAAGACATCGGCCAGCGAGGCTGGAGCACCAGGCGTGAGCTGCCATCGCTCATTCCACACCATGGCGGCCACTGGGGCATCGCGCTGATAGATCTTGAGACAGCGCTCGTCGGCGGAGAAACCCACCTCGACGACGGCCACACGCCGTTCGACGCTGCCGGACCAACTGGGTGCGAGCATGACCGAATCCAGCGGATCGGTGGACAGCGACCGGACCGCGACGGTCCGGGAGGTGAAGTGGGTCACCTCGGTAGGGCCGATCATTCTGGCCGGATAGTCGAGGCTTGGGCCCATCGGTCCCACCGAGATTCGCTGTTCCACGCGTTCGCGCAGCTCAGGCAGATCGATCACGTCGGCCACGGCGTCGACAATATCGGCCTGGCCACGATGCTGTTTCGTGAGCGCCTCGACCAGGCTGGTCGCGCCGCTGGCCTGGAAATGTGCTTTGCCGAAAAGGGAGGTGAGTTCGTTTGCCATGGTGGCGACGTCATCGTCGGAAGAGACGCGGGTGGCCATGGCGCCGTGGGATTCCGGCAGATTCCAACGCAGGAGCGCGCGTGCCCGGCCGCGTTGCCCCACCATCATCACCACGATTCGCTGACCTGTGGAATCCACCTGGGTATTGATGCCCGCGAAATCCGCGCCGAAATCCAAATGAGTGGGGAAGACGAGCGATGGAAGCAGCGCGGTGACAAAACCCCGGTGAATGGGGCTCACCAAAGCCGTGACACCCCGCCCAGCCATGATGTCGATGGTCTCGGCTTGCGGCAACGGCACCCACAGAATCACGTCACTCGCCCCGCTTTCATTTCCCCGACCAGGGACTCCACCACGGCGACGAGGTCCCCACCGCAGGCCTCAGCCACCGCCCGTTGCCGCTGATAGGACGCACCTGCCTGGACGATGGCGGGCAAACGGCCGAGTTCTTCGGCGCACCCGAGGCGGGCCGCGATCGGTTCGAGAGTTGGCAACAGCCGAGCCAGAGCGTCCGTGACCAGTTCTTCGTCGCCGGCCTCGTTGAGGATAATGATGGCATCCATGCCGTACCGTGCGGCACGCCACTTGTTTTCCTGTGCGAACCAGGTGGGAAGAGTTGGCAGGTGCTCGCCCTTGTCGAGCCTGGTGGAGAAATCTTCCACGAGACATTGCACGAAGGCACCCAGCGCGAGAACCTCCTCCAATGACGGCAGCCCATCGCACACCCGCACTTCGACAGTTCCGAACCGCGGCGATGGCCGGATATCCCAGCGGATCTCGGTGAAATCATCGATCACTCCGGTATGCAACATGTCGTGGACGTAGTGCTCCAATTCCGACCAGTGGTCGAATTGGCAGGGAAGCCCCGCGGTGGGCAACTGTTGGAACATCAGCGCCCGGTTGGACGCGTACCCCGTGGATTGCCCCGCCCAGTAGGGGGAGGATGCGGACAGGGCTTCCAGATGCGGCACGTAGGCGAGCAGCGCACGAACGATCGGCAGGGCCTTGTCTCTGTCTTCCACGCCCACGTGCATGTGGACGCCGTAGATCAGCATTTGCCGCCCCCACCACTGGGTACGGTCGATCAGTTTGGCGTAGCGTTCCTTGTCGGTCACCCGCTGATTGGTCCATTGGGCGAAGGGATGGGTGCCGGCGCACATGAGGTCCACCCGCAGTGGCTCCACGATCTCGGCCACCATGTCGCGATAGCGCACCAGGTCGGCGCCGGCCCCGCGGATTGTGGCGTGAGGGGCGGAGACCAGTTCGACGGTGTTGAGGAGCAGCTCCTGGCGGATACCGGGATGTTCGCGCCCGTCGGAGCCGCGGACGGCGTCGAGTACGGTGCCCGCGACCTGGCGCAGGTCCCGCGAGTCGCGGTCGACGAGCGCGATCTCCCACTCCAACCCGACGCTGGATCGCGGCGAGCTGGCGAAGGTGATTGGCGCGGTCAGGCCGGCCATAGCGTCACTCCTCAGTGCTCTTGTGGGCGCCGTGCTAAACACGGCTCCACGACGATCACCGAGTGTCGCCCCTCCACTCTGGTCAACACGGCGGTGGCTCGCTCCTGGCCCTGAAGGCGCAGGGTCCGACGCAACGAGTCAGGATCGGCGTCAACGCCGCGTTTCTTAATCGCCAAGTCTCCCACGCCCTTGGCCCGAAAGTAAGCCCGGAGCATGTCGATCTTGTAGGGCAAGACATCGAGTATCCGGTACGCGGTGAACAGACCCGCGGTGATACCGGATGTGGACGATGACGCTCGGGAGGTATCCCCGACGCGTGTTGCCTGGTGGACGGCTGGACCCAGGGTGTCCGCGGTGACGTAGGCGATGCGAGGGTGGATCAGCCTGGCCGCGGTGAATCCG
>JAISBQ010000283.1 GCA_031266115.1 Bifidobacteriaceae bacterium | reverse complement strand
TGGAGGTGATCGAGGAGGCGGTCCTGTTCTCCATACCCCCGGAGCGGATCGACGTGGTGGTACACCCCCAGTCCGCGGTCCACTCGATGGTGGTGTTCTGCGACGGGGCGGTGATCGGTCAGGCCTCACCACCGGACATGCGTCTCCCGATTGCTCTCGCGCTGGCCTGGCCGGATCGCTTGCCCGGAGCGGGGCGGCCCGTGGATTTCACCGTTGCTCAGTCGTGGACGTTCGAGCCACTGGACACGGCCGCGTTCCCCGCTGTTGCCCTGGCTCGCGAGGCGCTCGCGGCGTCGCCGTGGCATCCGGCGGTGATGAACGCCGCCAACGAGGTCGCCGTGGACGCGTTTCTGGCTGGACGGGCGGGTTTCGTGGAGATTGTCGACACGGTGGCCGGAGTCCTCGGCCGCTTCGACCGATCCCCGCACCGCGCCGGTTGTGCTCGACGCGGGCAGCATGACCAGTTCACCGGGGT
Organism: Bifidobacteriaceae bacterium; assembly: GCA_031266115.1. Classification (GTDB taxonomy): domain Bacteria; phylum Actinomycetota; class Actinomycetes; order Actinomycetales; family WQXJ01; genus JAIRRT01. The sequence continues at coordinate 2,631 of JAISBQ010000283.1, read as the reverse complement.
CACGGTCCCCGCGGGCCCGGCTGGCCTCGGCGCTGGGGACAGTGGAGTGGGCCTGACCGAATCTTCGATCGCCGCGGTCGAGGAATGGGCGAGGACACAGGCGGCGTCTATCCTGGGCGTCGAGGCTCCGGTGGATTCGGTTCAGGCAGACCTGGCGTTCACAGACCCCGCCTGCGCGGACCCGGCCTACGCGGACCCGGCCTACGTGGACTCGGCGTTCGCAGACCTGGCCCCGCTGGCCGGCCCCGGCCGACGCGTCGACTCGGGCTCAGCCAGCTCGGCCTCCGCGGCTCCGGCCGGAACCGGTGTGCGGACCGAGGGGCCGCCATCGTCCTGACGTGAAAGGTGCTAACCGATGACCTGGCCACTGACCGTGCTCGGTATCGTCGTCTTCGCCGCTGCGCTGACGGTGTCGGTGGCCTGGCACGAGTTGGGGCACCTGCTGCCCGCCAAGGCCTTCGGTGTGCGGGTCACGCGGTACTTCGTGGGGTTCGGTCCCACGGTGTTCTCCCGCACTTGGGGTGGGACCGAATATGGGCTCAAGGCGCTGCCTCTGGGCGGTTTCATCCGCATGGCCGGGATGTATTCGCCCGCCGACACCGGTCGGCGCCCGCGTTTTCGCTGGCAGGCGGCGCTCGAGTCGGAAGTGCGGCACCTCAGCGCTGCCGAGGTCGAATCTGTGGGCGTGGACCACGCGTTCTACCGCCTGTCGGCCCCACGCAAGGCGGTGGTCATGCTGGGTGGGCCGACCATGAACCTCGTGTTGGCCATCATCCTGACCGCCGTCGTGTTCAGCGGCATCGGCGCCTTGACCGAGCCAAGCCTGACCTTGGAATCGGTGTCGCCGTGCGCGGCGCCACAGACCGGGGTGGTGAGCTGCGACACGGACGATGCCGTTCCCACGCCCGCCGCCGAGGCCGGCCTTCGCGCCGGTGACACTTTGCGGACGTGGCAGGGCGTGGCGCTGGATAGCTGGACGGCGTTCCAGGATGCGATTCAAGCGACGGGGACCACGCCCGCCGAGGTGGGGATCGAACGAGATGGACGGCCTGAGACCCTCACCATCACCCCGATGCCGATCGACACCGGGGACGGTGAGCCGTCGGGCGCCGTGGTGGTGGGGGTCACCAGCCAGATGGAGCGGGTCCGCCTGCCGCTTTCCGCCGTGCCCGGGATCTTGTGGTCGCAGATTGCTGGGGCGGCGCAGGCGTATGCCCGGCTGCCGGTCGCGGTCTGGGAGACGGTGCGCGCCACGGTTGGGGGTGAGGAACGCGACCCCGCACGGTCGCCCATGTCGATTGTCGGGATCGCGCGTTTGCAGGGGGAGGCGACGGCCGACAGCGTGGGCGAGGACAGCTCGGACGTGTGGGCGAGCCGGTGGGCGACGTGGCTGTCGATCGCGGCGATGCTGAACCTGGCGCTGTGGCTGTTCAACTTGTTGCCGCTGCTGCCGTTGGATGGTGGCCACGTGGCTGGGGCCCTGATTGAGGGGTTGCGGCGTACGTGGGCGCGTGTGCGGCATCGTCCACGGACCGGTCCGTTGGACTTGGCCAGGGCGATCCCGGTGACCTACGGGGTCTTCGCGGCGATCATCTTGATGACCGTGGCACTGGTCTGGGCCGACATCGTTAACCCGATCTCCCTGTAGCGGGTCTGGGGCCCGCGGATGACTGGGGGTCTGAGCCACCGGAGCTGGTTCACGCCTGACCTCGGGTCCGGTGCGGTAGCTCGTGGGGACAGGGCCCGTGGCGGCGGTGTCACCGGATTTGACGGACCCCAGGGCTGGTGCCCCACTGCGTGTCCGCGGTGAGGGTTTCGGTGCCCAGCCGCGCCGCCAACGCGAGGCACAGTCTGTCCGCGAGGGACAGCCCTTCGCCCTGGCGCCACCGGCGCGCGGCCCATTCCGCGTCCTCGGCGGTCACTGCCTCAACGCCTAGGTCATAGCTCAGCAGGAGGGCTCGCGGACCTCGCCATGATTGCCCGGCTCGGATCGACTTCTGGGCGACCTCCGACCAGTTGGCCGCCGAGCACACCGCGCCCTGTGTAAGGGCCTCTTCCACCGCATCGGCGCCGGGCTCCCCGAGCAGCCAGGCCAGGATCGCGGAGGCGTCCAGCACAGTCATGCTCGATCCTCGTCGCGCGATGCTTCGCGGCGGTCAGCTAGCAGTTCCTCCACGAGTGGCGTCCCGGCGAATTCGGCGCGGACCCGGCGCAGGAGGGCCTGCCTGGGCATCAGGACCACGCCGTCCTCGGCCTCGACGAGCACGAGCACGTCACCGCTCTCGATATTCAACCGTGACCGCGTGGCCTGAGGAAGGACCAACCTGCCACGCTCTCCCACCACCACGCTAGTATTCCCACGCATCTGTCAAATGTACCACAAGGCAAGTGTGCGGCCCATCAAGCTCTCACGCCTGCGAGAGGTCGGACCGCTGACAATACCTCGGCATAATCATTGTCGGGCCAGTGGGTGGTGGGTGATCGGTGCTGTCAGCCTGAACCCTCTGCAAAGCCCTCCAGCTATCGCGTCCTGTCCCCTCCCTCGGCACATCACCCGACTCCGGCCATGACGTTCCCGCAGGGCCCCTCACCACCCCGTCGAGTTTGACCATTCCCGGCGCCCACGGGCGG
>JAISBQ010000225.1 GCA_031266115.1 Bifidobacteriaceae bacterium | reverse complement strand
TCCGCAGCGCCGCTACCCGATTATCACGGGCGACTACTCCGACACCCCCCCATGGTCCAGCGAGCCCATCCCGCCCGGACAGCCTGTTCCGGCCGCTCGACCGATTTTCACCAAGCTTGACGATTCGATCGTCGAGGAGGAGTTGGCGCGCCTGCGCGACGAATCGTGAGGCTCGGGACGGTAGGTTGGACGCCATGGCGACACCCATGACCACCCCACCAGCTCATCGTCCCGAAGACGCTCTTGCCCGCCTCGGCCTGACATTGCCGCCCACACCGGTGCCGGCGGCGGCCTACACCACCGTCCGGATCGACGGACGCCGGGTCTACCTGTCGGGCCATCTGCCACTGCGTGACGGCACCGTCGCGTACACCGGGGCCCTGGGCCGCGATGTCAGCGACGAGGACGGCTACGCCTCAGCCCAGCTGGCCTGCCTTGGCATCATCGCCTCTCTCAAGGCGAGGTTGGGCGACCTGAGCAGAGTGGCCGGGTTCGTGAAAGTCACCGTGTTTGTCCACGCGACCGAGGGCTTCACGGCGCATGCGGCTGTTGCCAACGGCGCCAGTGAACTGCTCGCCGAGGTGTTTGGCCCCCGCGCGGCACATGTCCGCTCGGCCGTCGGGGTCGCCTCGCTCCCGTTCGGCGCCGCCACCGAGGTCGAGGCCATAGCCCTCATCGGCTGACTCGCCCGGCGGGCGGCATCGTCCTAGACCAGACGGGCGGCGAGCACGCCATCAATGGTCTTGACTTGGGACAACAGGCCTGTGGGGATGTCGTCGTCCAGGTCGACCACCGTGTAGGCGAGTTCTCCGCGGGACTTGTTGAGCAGGTCGGCGATGTTGCGATCCGCCTGGGCAACCAGCGTCGAGATTTGGCCCACCATGTTGGGCACGTTGGAGTTGACGATGACGAGCCGGGTGGTGCCAGGCGCCCGTGCCAGATCGGCCGAGGGGAAGTTGACGGAGTTGCGGACTGTCCCGTTCTCGAGGTAGCCGCGCAGCTGGTCCACAGCCATGACGGCGCAGTTCTCCTCGGCTTCGGCCGTCGAGGCTCCCAGGTGGGGCAGGGTGACCACGTTGGCCCGCGTGTTGAGCGCCGGGGTGGGGAAGTCGCACACGTATCCGCGCAGGGTCCGTGACTCCAGGGCGCCAACCACTGCCTCTTCGTCCACGATCGGCCCGCGCGCGAAGTTGACGAGCACGGCGGAGGGTCGCATTGTCGCGAGTTGCGCCGTGCCGATCAGACCACGGGTGCCCGGCGTGAGCGGGACATGAATGGTGACGATGTCGGCCCGCTGGAGCAGTTCGTCCAGGCCGGCGATTCGTTCCACCAGGGATGACAGCTTCCATGCGTGCTCGACCGTGACGGCTGGGTCGAATCCGATCACCCGCATGCCGAGGCTGGAGGCCGCGTTGGCGACCTCGACACCTACGGCACCCAAACCGATGACACCGAGCGTGCGCCCAGGCAATTCGAAGCCCGCGAAGGCCTTCTTGCCCTTCTCGACGGCCGCGTTCATGGCGGCCTCGTCTCCCACGAGCCGATGGGCAAACGCCGCAGCGGGGACGATGTTCCTGGCCGCGAGGAAGATCGCCGCGACCACCAGCTCCTTGACGGCGTTGGCGTTGGCGCCTGGAGTATTGAACACGGGGATGCCGCGGGCGGAGAACTCCGGGATCGGGATGTTGTTGGTGCCAGCGCCGGCGCGTGCCACCGCGAGCAGCGATTCAGGGATCTCTTCGCCGTGGAGGTTCGCGGACCGCACGAGGATGGCGTGGGGGTCGCTGACGTCCGGGCCCACCTCGTATGTGCTGGCGGGCAGGCGGGTGAGTCCGGTGTCGCTGATGGCGTTGAGCGTGCGGATGCGATAGGCCATGGGTTTTCCGATCTGGGGTGGTGGGCGATGGTCACCTGGGGCAGGTGGGCGCGGCGCACAGGTGTGGGCCCGTCTGCGCCGGCGGTCGGTCAGGCGTAGCGGGCGGCAAAGTCGGCCATGTAGTCGGTCAGCGCATGGACGCCGGCGAGGGGCATGGCGTTGTAGATGCTGGCCCTCATGCCGCCCACGGATCGATGTCCCTTGAGGTTGGTCAGGCCGTCAGCGTCGGCGCCTTCGAGGAACGGGGTGTCGAGCGCCGGATCGGGCAGCGTGAATGGGATGTTCATCCAGGATCGGGCATCTGGCGCCACGGAGTTGGTGTAGAAGGACGAGGTGTCAATGGCCTCGTAAAGCGTCGCGGCTTTGACGCGGTTGCGTTCGGCCTGGGCGGCGAGCCCACCCGACTCGGTGAGCCAGTCGAGGATCAGACCGAGTATGTAGATCGCAAACGTGGGCGGGGTGTTGAGCATCGAATCGGCGGCCGCCATCGCCGTGTAGTTGAGAACGCTGGGCGTGGTGGACCGGGCATGCCCCATCAGATCCTTGCGGACGATGGCGACACACAGGCCAGCGGGTCCCATGTTCTTCTGGGCGCCTGCGTAGATCACGCCGTAGCGCGAGACGTCAATGGGCCTGGACAAGATGGTGGAGGACATGTCCGCGACGAGGGGCACGGCGCCGGTGGCGGGCACGTAGCCGAACTCGACGCCACCGACGGTCTCGTTGGGGGTGTAGTGCAGGTAGGCGGCGGCCGGTGGGACGGTGGAGTTGTCTGGCGCGGGGACGGTGGTGTAGGAGGACGCTGCTTCGTCGGCGATGACCTCGGCGTGGACGTCTTGGGCGCGCGCGGCCGCGATCGCTTTGCCGGACCACGATCCCGTCTTGAGGAAGGCCACGGTGTCGCCCGGCGCCGTCAGGTTCATAGGGACACCGGCGAATTGGGCGGACGCTCCCCCCTGGAGAAAGAGCACCGCGTAGTTGTCTGGGATCGCCAGCAGGTCGCGCAGCGCCCGTTCGACATGGGCGGCACACTCGATGAACGCCGCACCTCGGTGAGACACCTCCATCACGGACATCCCCGAGCCCTGCCAATCGGACAGTTCACGTCCGGCCTGCTCGAGAACCTCGTAGGGGAGCTGGGCAGGCCCAGCAGAAAAGTTGAACGCACGCATGCCCGCGATTCTTCCACGGCGCCGACACCGCCAGCGCATCCGCGAGCTACGTCGAGCGGCTCACGTCTCAGGCCCGAGTTCACGGCGCACGACTGGGCCCCGTCTCGCGATCACGGCACGCGGGACAAGCCCGCCCGTTCGCGACCCAACCGACCCGCGCGATCCGCTCTTCGACAACCGCCGAGTCGCCAGATACCGTGATCACCGGCGCGTCTCCTAGACCTGGACCGCGCTCCCGTGATATGGGTGCGGTCCAGGAGACACTAGGACCGCCATGCGTGTGAATGTTGTGTGTAGGTGCGGCCGTACTTCGTTCACTCGATTCGCTCTACTTATCCCGCGTTCCTGCAGGATGCGAGCGCGGCGCTGCACTCCGTCCCGTCGCGTGGTACGTCCGAGGTGCTCCCTCCACAGGCTGCGAGGGGGTATCCTCCTGGCTGCCGCCGGTCTCTGACACCGGTTGGTTGGGGCGATGAAACCTCACCGCTCTTCTGGATCCTGATCGGATGGAGAGAAACAATGAGGAAGCACAAGGTCTTGGGCAGCGTGGCTGCCTTCGCGCTCACAGTGGGCGTCGGGTTCGTGGTGGCGGTTCCCGCTGCGGCGCCAGCGGCGGCGGCCGGATGCACGATCAACTCGATGGTGCAGTCGGGTCGCGATTGGAACGTCACGGCCAACGCCTACTGCTCGAACGGGTACCAGTTCCGGGCTCGCCAGTACTATTCGAACGGCAGCAGTGCCGGGCTGGTGGCCTACGGGGCATGGAGGTCAGTTGCCACGTCAACCGCGACCCGCCCAGTGAATACGACCTTCGGTGGCGGCGACTACCAGCTCGGTTGAGCCTCCAAGGGTCCTGCGGTCGCTGTGGATGGGCGGCTGCCCGTGTCACTGCCCGAGAGGGCCGGTGATCTCGGGCTCTAGCCGTTTGCGGCGACCGCGGGGTGTCGTGGGGGCCGCGTGCCGGTCCATGCTGTCGCGGGTCCCGTGTGGCTGGACTGGCGCGCGGCCCTTGTCTCCTGAAGGCCACCGGCCGGTGTGTGGCGGTGTTGCTGCGGGTTGGTCTGCATGGTGTCTTGCGAGTGGAAGGAAATGGGATGCGGGTGCCGCTCGTCGCGCGGCCTGTCTGGTTGGCTGTTGGTCTCATCGGCGCTGTGGTCTTGGCTGGTTGTGGACAGTCGGTACAGCAGGAAACGGGGCCTGCGGTCGAGACTGTCGGCGGGATCCAGGAGGCTGGATCCGATTTTGTGCGGGGTGTGTTGGCGGACGGGGAGGTTACGGTCGCCGAATTCACCGAAGCGAAAGAAAAGACTCTCGCGTGCTTAGCTGATGCGGGGATCGACGCGTCGTACCAGCCTTTGGATAGCTCCGGGCAGGAGTTCCTAACCACCTCGGCCGATGTGGAGTTCACCCAAAGCCAGATCTCTGCCGACAAGGAATGCCACACCACGTGGATGGGCGGGATCCTGGAGTTGTATAACAGCCGGTTAGTAAATCCCGATGATGAGGATATGGAGGTCCTGACGGTGGCGTGCTTGGTGCGCACTGGCTTGGCCCCCGAGGGCTTCACAGTCAGTGACTTGCGCGAGCTGGAGGAAAGGCAGTCGGTCGAGTATGGGCCAGACGGGTCGTACGAAGATGCGCTGCTGGAGGCGCAGTCGAGGCCTGGTGTGACGACTGACGCCGCCGGCCAAGTGTGGGCGTTGCTGCCTTCCGGAGTGGCGATGGATGACCCGACTGCTCAGGGTTGTGTCTCAAACCCCAGAGGATACTGATGGGGCTCAAGGGGATATTGCCGGGACTCCGGCTTGCGGTGATGGATCATCTGTCCTGTGCGATTACCCCTTCGGAGTGACTGCGTGAGACGTTGGTGGTTGTTGTTCTGTTGGGGCTGTCCGGACGTGTTCTAGTGGGTTGTGATGGGCTCCGAGGGGCGGAATCGCTCTCAGATCGCCTTGCAGTTTCAGACCGCTGCCTTATGCAGTGGCGATCAGGTCAGTTCCCTTGGTGTCGGGGGCGTTGTCCCACTATGGGCTGACGGCGCGGGGTTGTCAGGATGATCCCGAGATATCGATGCGGGTAGTGCCGACGTCGGGGTAGAAGGCGCTGGAGTGTTCGGCAGATCCGAGTGGTAACGTGGCTACGTCTCCAAGTCGACGACCTTGTGCCAGGCTGCCTGAGACCCGTCGAATTGGTGGTTGCCGTATCCCGATGTGACCTGTGAGAAGGGAGGCCTGGGGTGTCTGGTCGTGGTGTTGTGGCTGGTGTTGCCCTTGTAGGTGTGGTGGGGGTGTGTGGCGGTGTGGTTGGGGGGTT
>JAISBQ010000202.1 GCA_031266115.1 Bifidobacteriaceae bacterium | reverse complement strand
TTTCCTCGGGGCGGTTCCAATAGCCGCCAAACACCTGGGGCCCGCGGATCCATAGCTCGCCGGCCTCGCCCTCGGCGACATCGACATCCGGACGGTCCAGATTGGCGATCCGGATGTCGGTTCCGGGAAATGGTAGGCCCAACGTGCCGGGGCGCCGCGCGTCTGACGCCGGATTGCCCAGGGCAATGGGCGACGTCTCTGTGAGGCCATATCCCTCAATGAGCATCCCGCCGGTCGCCACCTCCCATCGGCGTGCCACCGGTTCGGGCAGCGCCATCGCGCCGCAGATGGAGTGCCGGAAGCTTGTCAGGTCCACCCGGTGGCCGCCCCCACGCCGGCGAACCCCACCCACATCCGCCCCGCCGTCATCGTCGGGGAATGCCGCATTGACCAAGCGCTCGAACATCGGGGACACGCCGGGGAAGAACGTTCCGGGCACCCGGCGCTGGGCCGCCAGGACCATCTGGACGTCGAATTTGGGGAAGATCACCAGCAGCGCACCCAGGCGCGCGGGCACCGTGAGGCACAGCGTCAGCCCGAACGCGTGGAAGAACGGCAACGCCCCGTACAGAACCTCCTCGCCGAGCACGAGCTTCGGCACCCACGCCACCGACTGCATCGCGTTGACCACGAGGTTCGCGTGCGTCAGGACGGCGCCCTTCGGGGTTCCGGTGGTGCCGCCTGTGTATTGGAGCGCGGCTACGTCGCCCACCTCAGGGCCTCGAACCGCGGGATCCAGCGTCCTTCGCGTGTCCATGAGGCTCTGCCAGCCGACGATGCCGGCCCTCGCCCCTCCCGTCAACTCCGCCCTGAGGCGACGCGCCTTGGGGACCGGCAGGCGCAACGCGAGCCGCTGGACGACCGGCAGCGCCGCGCTCACGTCAACCGCGATGACATCCACTCGCGCCCTGTCCACCACGCCGGCGATGACGGGTGCCACCTTGTCCCAGGCGATGACACACGTGGCGCCGCAATCCGCGAGCTGATGGGCGAATTGGGAGGCGCCATAGGTCGGATTGTGCTCGACAACAATCCCGCCGAGCCGTGCGACGGCGTAGAACGCAACCACATGCTGGGGGCAATTGGGCAGGGCGATCGCCACCACGCTCCCTCGGCCCACACCGCGATCCGCCAAAGCGCGCGCAGCCACCAGGACCTCGCCCCACAGTTGGCCGTATGTGGTTCGCCGGCCGAAGAAGTCCAACGCCGGCCTGTCCGGGTACACCCTCGCCGCGACCTCAAGCATGACGTGAATCGGCTCGCTCGGTGCAGGAACATCCGCGGGCACGCCCGGCGGATAGGAGGCCACCCACGGCCGTCGGTCCGCATCAGGGGGCGCCGATGTGGGAGAGACGGACGGGGTGGGCGCGGGGGCATTCCGCACGGAGCGGAGCACACGGTTCACAGCGCGGGGGCGGGCGCGTCGAGGCACGGATGGCAGCCTAACTTACGGTCGGGTAACGTGCGACTCCCGCCGCGCCGCGCACGGGGCCGGGCCTACGATGGCTCGCATGAGTGAGCAGCGATTACAGATCAACCTTCCCCCAGGGCAAAACGCCGGCGTCTTTGCCGATTTCGTGCGTGCCTGGCACACCAGCGATGCCTTCGTCCTCGATTTCGCGAGTCTGACCCAGCCGCCGCATTCCGCCGAACCCGGCGGGCCGGTAGTCCTCGACGCGTCGATTGTCTCCCGTGTCCGCATTCCCCCGGCACAGGTATTCGAACTCATGAAGGCCCTTGAGCAGCAGCTGTCCAACTGGGAGAAGGAGCACGGATCGCGTCCGGGCAAGCGCACCTAACGACCCACCACCACGTCGATCAGCTCTCGGAGCGCAGCGTGCGGCGCTGGGTCTCCAGCGCCTGGATCTGCTCCAGCAGCGCGCGTTGTTCGGCCGGGTCATCCGCTGCCCCCGGCCGGCCCAATCTCGCTCTCAGGTCCGCAATCTCCCGTCCCAGCACCACCTCGGTGAGCCGAGCCACCAGCCCGTGAACGTAGTCCCTGCGTTTGTCCACCTCTTCTCCGGCGATCGCCGCCGATGCCGGCCCGTCCGTCACCGGCATAGGCGTCACCGCCAATTCGGTCACCCGACCGGCCACCACACTCGGTGACGCCTCGCGCACCAGATCGAGCCACTTCGCCGGTCCTCCGGCCGCGCCGACGGCCGCAACCCCACCCGCCGACCGGATCGCGTCGTGAATCGCGCGAAACTGCGGGGTGAGGAACGCTCCACCTCCGAGTTGGTCGAAGCTCACGGGCGCCGCATCCGGAGCCTGCAACACCGCTCTCACCACCTCGTGTTCCAGCCGCGTGACCGGGTCGGGCCAACCCGCCGGCCCGCCGTGCCCTTCGCGCCCTCCGGCGCGCCGCCCTCTGCCGGCCGACCCCCCGGGCTCGTCGGGGCCTTCGGGTCCACCCGTCTCGGCCCAGGTCGCACCATCGCGAGACGGGTGACGCCGGCCGTCCCGCCCGGCTCGCGCCGAGCGATTGACCTGCACTTTCACGTCGCCCTCCGGCAAGCCGAGCCATCCTGCGAGGAGCCGAGTGTATTCGCCGCGCAGGCTGGGGTCTCGCAGCCGCCCCACGATGGGTGCGGCGTAGTGCAGGCCGCGCACTCGTCCCTCGGGAGCATCAAGGTCCAACTGATCCAGCACGGTGAGGATGGCGAACTTGAACAGAGGTACCGCTCCGGCGACGAGGTCCCGGACGGCATCGTCCCCCCGATGCTGGCGCAGTTCGCACGGATCCATACCCTCGGGCGCGACAGCCACCAATGTGTCCGCGTAGAAGGCTTGGTCCTGCTCAAAAGCCCGCATCGCGGCCTTCTTTCCGGCCTCATCGCCGTCAAAGGTGAACACCACCCGGCCCGGCACCGCCGCTCCAGCGCTATCGCCCAGCAGCCGGCGCACCACACGCACATGGTCATCCCCGAACGCCGTCCCGCAGGTGGCGATCGCCGTCGGCACCCCGGCCAAATGGGCCGCCATGACATCGGTATACCCCTCGACGATGACGGCCTGCCTGAGCCGCCCAATATCGCGTTTGGCGAGATCAACCCCGTAAAGCACCTGCGACTTGTGGTACACCGGCGTCTCAGGGGTGTTCAGGTACTTGGGTCCTGTGTCCGATTCGGCCAGCCTGCGGGCGCCGAAGCCGACCACGCTTCCCGTGAGATCCCGGATGGGCCAGACGAGGCGGCCGCGAAAGCGGTCATAGTGTCCGCGTTGGCCTTGCGAGACGAGGCCCGCGGCGGAGATCTCGGCCTCGGTGAACCCCTTGCCCCGCATGTGGCGGAGCAGGGAATCCCAGGAATCGGGCGCATAGCCGACCCCATAGCGCTGCGCGACCTCCCCGTCGAATCCGCGCGATCGGAGAAAGTCGCGTCCCCCGCGGGCCTGCGGACCGCTCAATGCTGCCGCGAAGTACTCCGCCGCGACGCGATTCGCCTCGATCAGCCGGCCACGGCCCGAGACTTCCTCACTCCGGTCACGCCCACCTCCCGCCTCATAGTGCAGCACAACGCCGCAACGCGCGGCGAGGTATTCGACGGCCTCGACAAAGCTCAAGGCATCGGCCTTGCGGAGGAACGCGATCGCGTCCCCACCCTCCCCGCAGCCGAAGCAGTGCCACAGGCCGAGCGCCGGGCGCACGTGGAACGATGGCGTGTGTTCGTCGTGGAAGGGACACAGCCCCTTCAGCGACCCTGATCCGCCGGGTTTGAGAGCCACACGCTCCCCCACGACCTCCTCGATCCGCGCGCGCTCGCGGACCTGGTCCACGTCCTCGCGTTTGATCTTCCCGGCCACGACCAGCAGTGTAGGCGCGCCCCGCCTCGGGCTCCTCTCATCGCCGGGAAAGGCCCTACCGAACCTTGGCGACGTGTGCCGCGTGGAGCAGCGTGGCGCTCGTGTCGGTCAGGGCCGCCAACTGGTCCACCACCACACGGCGGCGCTCGGCATCGCTCCCGGCCTCACGCCAATCCGCGCGATACTCCGCGTCCAACCCGAACGGGGCGATGGCCACCAGGTGGTCGTACAACTCCGCCAGCAGTTCGCGTTGAGCCACATAGATCGGATCATCGCGCCGAGGCTCCATGACGTACACGGCCGCCAACGCCTTGAGAATCGCGATCTCGCTGACAGTCTCCCGCGGGACCACAAGGTCCGCGTCGTAGCGGACCATCCGACCGCCGCCGTGGCGCTCCCTCGTCGCCTCGGTCGCCGCCGTACAAAACCGCCCGATCAGTTGGCTGGTCATATCCTTCAACCCGGCCAAACCGGCCCGCGACCCATCCCACGTGACCGGCCAACACTCCAGACCCCCGAGCCGCTCGGCGGCAGCAACCAGTTCCGCGTCCTCCCACCCACGCGCGTACCGCGACGCCGCCATCTGGGCGACAAGGCG
>JAISBQ010000189.1 GCA_031266115.1 Bifidobacteriaceae bacterium | reverse complement strand
TGCTCCTGGGTCCTGCGCCGCAGTCCCCGCGCCGCTGTGTGGTCCGGTGCTCGGGATCGACACCTCGTTCGCGGCATCGGTGGGCTTGGTGATGCCGCGCGATCCGTCCTGCGCGCATCCCACTCGGGTCCGGGCTGCCGCAGGGACCCGGAGGGAGGCCATGCCCACCCGTCCCGAACCGGCGCGCCGAGGTGCCGTGGCCGCGTGTGGAGGGAGCGGCATCGTCCGTGAAAGTGGCAACGCCCGCGGGCAAGTGGAGGAGTTGACGCCGCTGATTGGCCGGGTGCTGGCCGATGCCGGGGTGCGGCCGCGCGACCTGGCCGCCATTGTCGTGGGAACGGGGCCGGCGCCGTACACGGGTTTGCGGATCGGGCTGGCGACCGCCCGAACCCTGGGGCTTGCGCTGGGTGTGCCCGTGTGGGGCGTCGGGGCCTTGGACGTCCTTGCCGCCGATGCCGCCGCCCGGCTCTTCCTTCCCTCCGGCACACGGATCCTCGCGACAGGGGACGCCAAACGCCGCGAAATCTATTGGGCCCGCTACCGTGCCGCCGATGCCGGCCCTCCCGTCGGTCAGGATGGTCCGGCCGTGGGGGCACCGGTCACTGTGCCCGAGGCCGATGTTGTGGTGGGGGGCGGGGCCGCAGCGTACGCAGGTGTGCTACCACCCACGCCGGGCGCGCCCGTGCGCGTCGACCCCCTGATGCTGGTGCGCCTTGCCATGCGCCGGGCGGAGGCCGGCTTGCCTCAGCCGACTGAGCCGCTGTATCTGCGCCGTCCGGACATCGCGCCGCCTGCTCCTCGCAAACGAGTGACGGCATGACAGGGTTGCCCGAGCGTCAGGTGTGGGTGTCAGTGGCTGGTGGGGAACTCCGTGGCGATGAGCCGAGGATGGTGCCGGGCGCGGTGGATCGCAAGGCGGAGGGTTGTCCGATAGCAGCGCTATCGGACGCGCCCGCGGGCGCCGCGAGACGCCGTGACCGGTGCACCGCATCTGTCTCGGGGTTCCCAAACAGCCACGTAGGTGTCCACCTGCGCCTGGCGATGCTCAGCGATCTGCCGGCATTGATGCGCATTGAGCGCGAGGCATTCGGCCGCGAGGCCTGGACCGAGCCGATGGTCCGAGACGAGTTGACCGGCCCGGCCAGGTACTACATCGTCGCCGAGCGAGCGGATGGCGTGGTCGGATACGCCGGGGTCTTCCTCGGTGATGCCCCAGACATCATGACCGTGGGGGTTCTGCCGGTGGCGCAGGGGCAGGGCATCGGTCGCGCGATGGTGCGCGATGTGCTCGATGCCGCCGCGCGGACCGGCGCGCCCGCCGTCTTCCTGGAGGTTCGTGAGGACAACACCCCGGCCATCGGCCTGTACACGTCGCTCGGATTCACGCCGGTGAGGGTGCGACGCCACTACTACGGCCCCGGCTCTCACGCCGTCGTCATGTCCCTGGACCTCCCGCCCCCGGACCGTCGAGTTTCACCTTTCCGGGCCGAAACCGGCCGATTTCGCCCTGAAAGGTGAAACTCGACGGTTGCTGGGCTTGGGCAACCTGGCCGTAGGGTGTTGGGGTGCCTGAGACCTGTCCCACCGCGGCGACCCCCCTGGTCCTCGGAATCGAAACATCGTGCGATGAGACGGGTGCCGCCATCGTGCGTGGGTTTGAGGTGTTGGGCGAGGCCTTGGCCTCATCGGTCGAGGACCATGCCAGATTCGGCGGGGTGATCCCCGAGATCGCCTCGCGCGCCCACGTGGAGGCGCTGGAACCGGTGCTGGGGGCCGCGCTGGACCGATCGGGCGTGGCGCTCGCCGATATCGATGCCGTCGCCGTCACCGCAGGTCCCGGCCTGATGGGGTCGCTCACCGTAGGGTTGGCGGCGGCGAAGGCACTCGCATTGGCGCTGGACAAGCCGTTGCTGGGCATCAACCACGTGATCGCCCATGCGCTCGCAGACCAGGTGGTCCACGGTCCGTTGCCGGGCCGCGCCATGGGACTGGTGGTATCGGGTGGGCACACATCGCTGTTGTTGATTGAGGGCGCCACGGTCCGAGAGGTGGGTGCCACCCTCGACGACGCCGCGGGTGAGGCTTTCGACAAGATCGGCCGGCTTCTTGGCCTGCCCTATCCCGGTGGTCCCCATATCGATCGGCTCGCGCGGGACGGGAACCCGGCGGCGTACCGCTTTCCCCGCGGCCTGATGCGCCGGCAGGACCGGGAGCGCCATCCTTTCGACTTCTCGTTCTCCGGCCTCAAGACCGCCGTCGCTCGCTGGATCGAGGCCCATGCCGACGATGACGTTCCCCTCCCCGTCGCGGACCTCGCCGCCTCGTTCTCCGAGGCCGTCAGCGAGGTGCTGGTCGCCAAGACTCTGGCGGCCTGCCAGGCATTCGAGGTTGAGACCGTGGTGGTGGGTGGGGGTTTCTCGGCGAACTCGCAACTCAGAGACAAGATGCTTCACACTGGATCACACCACGGCCTGACGGTTCGCATCCCGCCGATCGCGCTGTGTACGGACAACGGCACCATGATCGCCGCTGCCGGGGCCCACGCCCTGCGCCACGGATTGCCCCCCTCCGGCCTCGACATCGGCGCGGATTCCTCCCTCCCAATGGACCGGTTGGTGGTGTAGGCCGGACGGCTGCACACCGCTCTACAGGCTGAAAACGTGCTCCCGTCGCACTCCTTGCTCCACCCATTGACACGCCACCTTCACGGTGGTGGGCGCCGTCCTGGCAAGTCCATCTTGCCACAGGTGAATCGTCCACGACATGCCAGGAGAGATCGTGGCCTTGGCGCCATATCCGCCGAAGTTGACCTCTTTGCCCCCCGAGGTCACGCGCGAGACTTGCACCTCGCGCAGCGCGTCTGCGCCCACATGGCGGAGCACTCTGTGTGTGCCGGCGGCGGCGAGCGCAAC
>JAISBQ010000180.1 GCA_031266115.1 Bifidobacteriaceae bacterium | reverse complement strand
GCGTGGTACTTCCAGCAGAACGTGGGCGGCATCGCCACCGTGCTCCTCGCCATGGAGCGCGCGGGCGTGGACATGCTGGTCTTCTCCTCCTCGGCGGCGGTGTACGGGATGCCTGACGTGCCTCGCGTGACGGAGGACACGCCCCTGGTCCCGATCAACCCCTACGGCCAGACCAAGGTGGTGGGCGAATGGATCGCCGCCGATGCCGCCCGCGCCTGGGGTCTGCGCCTCGCCTGCCTTCGCTACTTCAACGTGGCGGGCGCCGGGTGGCCGGAGTTGGGTGACCCGGCGGTCCTCAACCTGGTTCCGATGGTGTTGGAGAAGCTGGCCGATGGCGCACCCCCAGTGATCTTTGGCGACGACTATCCGACGGCGGACGGCACGTGCGTCCGCGACTACATCCACGTGCTGGACCTGGCGGAGGCCCACTTGGCGGCGATCGACTACCTGGAGCGCCTCGACCGCGACCGTCCGGCGTCGGTGTTCAACGTGGGCACGGGCACAGGGGCCTCGGTGCGCGAGGTCATCGAGGCGATCGGCGTGGCGTCGGGCCTGGACGTGACGCCGCGGGTCGCGCCTCGCCGCCCCGGCGATCCTCCCTACCTGGTGGGCGACCCATCACGCATCGCCGAGGTCCTGGGCTGGCGCGCGTCGCGAGGCCTGACTGAGATCGTGTCCAGCGCCTGGGGAGCCTGGCAGGCCGGGCCCAGGGCGATCGCGGTTCCCTCGGCGCGGTAGCCACGGACTCCCACCCGTCCGGACAACTCCGTGTCGCCCTCGGGGCGCGGCCTGGAGCGAGGGTCCGTGCGGCGCCGGGTGGGTAGTGCTACCTAGGTACGACGAAACGATGTGGCGGGCGGCGTCATCGGCGGGAGGCTTGGGGTGTCTCTTCTCCGTGAAGCCATGGGTGTGGTGCGCCCTCGCGCGCCAGGAGGCGTCGGCGGACTGGGTATTTTTGCCTAGCGCCGATGCCCACGTCAGCGGGCTGATGTGGGACCGACGTCCCGTGGCACCCCATCCCGCTGACCTCGCGCTCCGGAATAGAACCCCTGGTCAGAGTGTTGGGACTGACACTGGCCATGGTTCATCTAGGAGTGAAATTTCTCCCAGAGGGAATAATCGGCGCCCTTGGCCGGTAGCAACACCCATCGACGAGTTACGAATGTGGCGATTCAGGAGTAGCGTGCGGCCATCCGCTGGCAGTCTTCGTGCACCTGGCCACGCCGACAGGCGGTACACAGTGAGGGACCACTTCATGCGCGGGACACGCGAACTCATGCACGGTGCCATGGGTGCTCGAAGCGCATTAGGGCCCAGACCCCCGGGCCCTGGTGTGCCCTTTGCTGTGCCTGCCGTCGCCTACCGCGGGGATCTTAGTCGTCATCGGCGGCTGTGGTGTCCCGCCTCTCAGGTCAGGCGACGAGAACCCGCGGGATGTGGTATGCGGCCGTCGTGGGCCCGCGCCGCACTCCCCGGCCTTCTTGATGTGGCCTCAACGCATCACTCTCCCCCAACCCGAAGGCTCTCTCGATGAACCGTTGCTCCCCCGCCCCAGATTCTTCCTCCATGACCACCACCCGGATAGGACAAGGAACCCCGATGAACATCACCCCAGCCGCCCCGTCCAGGCGACCCCGCACGCTCGCCGGCCGCGCGATGAAGCGCATCGCCAAACCCGTGGCCTGGGTGATGGCCCTGGCCTTCGCGGTCGGCACCGGCACCGTCGCCACGCTGGTCCTCACGGAACAGCCGGCCGAGGCCGGCGACGGCACTGTTACCCCGGCGCCTCCAGAGTTCGACTGCAACGCTTTCTACGAGGTCAATGCGGGTATCAGCTCCGCCACGCGTGGTGTGTGGAAGTGGACCAACCTCACTACCACGCCAGTTCGCACTTTGGTGTACTCAGAGGGGACCGGTTGGTCTTCCGGTCAGATGAGCACGATGGCGATCGGACCAGACATGAATCCTGCGTCAGCGAGCTACGGCAAGAAGGTGGCGTACCACTGGCGCTGGAGTGACGATGACGCAAATGGTGTGAAGGTGAAGAAAATAGTCCCGGGTTCCACGGTCGCCACCGAGTTCACTGTGCCCCGTGGGGTTGACGGGCGTTCATGGTCCGGCGGTGAGGTGATCCAGAGGACAGGCGAGATCTTCTTCGCGGGCAGGGAGGCGACGTACGTTCGCGATTCGGGCACTGTCGGTTCAGCTGGCACGTTCACGATGATGGTGTATGACCCGACGGGCACTAACCCCCCGAGGCGCGCCTCCGCTCTTCGTCCCAAGACCGCGGCCGACTTCCTCGGCACTGGGACGACCAACAACTACCAGCCTGCTTCCGACATGGCCCTGGACGCTGAAGGCAGTGCTTACATCGTCGTCGGTGGCAGTACCAAGTACTTGCTCCGTGTTACTCCGGGAGCGGACAACGCCGTGTGGTCCTGGGATAAGGTCGCCACGATCAACTACGGCGGCGCCTCAGGCGGCGGTGGGACCGATTTCTGGGGCATGGCGTTCGTCAACGGTATCCTGTATCTGAGCAGCGGCGACGACCTGTGGTGGATCGACACGATGAGCGGCGCGATGAACTACGGGCTGGACTCACCGGGCAGCACCATCTACGACCTGGCCGCGTGTCAGGCGGCGCCGGTGATCCGGGGTACCGTGTTCAACGATGAGAATGGCAACGGTCAGCAGGACGGCGACGAGGCGGGAGTTCCGGGCCAGACGGTGTCGATCTTCGATAGCACCGGGACGTACAAGGGCGTACGGACAACGGACGGTTCAGGCGGATATAGCTTCATCGTCAACCGGGTTGGACCGAGCGCCAGATTCTATATCCGGCTTAAGCATCCCAAGGTTGATGGCGTCAACGCCGCTCAGACCTATGCCTCCGCTGACACCGACGGCAACTTGGTAACGCCTTTGTGCGCGACCGATAGCGCCGACTATGCGCCCATGACGGAAAGTGGGATATGTCTTGGTGCGCGCCGGGACCATATCGATCCCAACATCACGTATGGGCTTAGTGGCGCTACCACTGCTATCACGGGTGTGACTGGTGCTGGGATCTTGACTGAGGTGACGATGTTGGTGGATACGGAGGTGGCGGTGGCGGACTTTGGTGTGACGTCTGCTGGTTCGCATGGTGATGCTCCGTGGAAGACTAGTCTTACTGCCGATGCCAATAATGGTCCGTCGCATGTAGCGGCTGGTTTGTATGAGCATGATTTGTGGCTGGGTGCGACGCACGAGGTCAACAACCCCGTTCCTGGTCCTTCGACCGCTGGTGTGGCGACGGATCCTCACGCCGCGACGGACGATGGTGTGCAGGTTCGGATGAGCGATGCGAGTCCGTGGGTTCCGTTGACGGAGGCCGTGCTCGCGATCAATAAGACGTATGATGTTCGTGTCCAGGTGTCTGGTGACCTGAGGGCGACGGCCAAGGTGCAGGGTTGGGGTGGTGCGTTGGTCAACGCTACGTCCCCGACGGCCAGCACCATTTTCGGTACCGCGATCACCATGGACAACGGCGGTGCCGTGTCCGGTGATGGATACGCGTATGGCCAGATCAACACCGGCACCGGCAATCCGACGGGTGCTCCGCCGACGTGGGCGCGGTTCCGTGTATCCCAGGCTGGAGGCCTATCGGCGACAGATGTCCCTCCGTATCCGCCTACCCAGTTCAACGACAACGCCAACGGCCGTCCGTGGTATGTGCCCGGCGAGGTGGAGGATTACCGGCTATACGTGGCGTCCGGGACCCTTGCGTTGCAGGCGCGGTCCGTGGGGGGGCAGGCGACGTTTGGCTTCACCACGACGAATATCTCGGGCACATCGCCATCGTCCACCGCCGATTCCATCCAGACCGCCCCGAACAACGAGTGGGCGCCTGGCACGTCTGGTCACGCCTTCCAATCGGTGGGGCAACCGGTGAGCTTCACGGCGAGCAGCGTCCCACCGGGGTACAACGTGGTAGGCGCGCAGTGTTCGGCCGCCGACGGCTCGGACATCACCATTGCGCAGACCGGCAACACGTTCACGATTCCTGGCTCACAGATCGTGACCGGTGCGGCGATCACCTGCGGGGTGTCGTTTGCGCGGGAGATCTCGACACAGATGTCGTCGTTGACTGTTGCTCCTGCTGGTCCGTTGTTGGTGACCGAGGCGAACGGCTACACGGCGTCCGTGGAGATCAAGGCCGCGGATGGCTCGGCCCTGGAGGGTGTGCATGTGCGCTTTGGCGTCACGCCGACCGCCGGCGTGACAGTCACGCCTCCGCAGTTGGATGGCGAGAACTGCGTCACCGACAACGCCGGTACCTGCTCGGTGAACATCAAGTCCACGCAGATGGGCACCTACACGATCACAGCCGACGCGCAGAACCTGGGGAGCACCACGTGGGTGGCCGTCGGTAGCACCACCCGCGATTACGAGATTGATCCAGCCATCTGCACGCTGGACTTGGCTACTTCTCCTGCTGGTAGTCAGGTGGTAGGCAACGCGTTCACCGGCACCATCACGCTGAGTGACCAATATGGCAATGCGTGTGCGGGGTTGACTGACAGGCTTTCGCGTAGCTCCGATCCGTCAAGCGGCGTGACTCTGGGTTCTATCGGTCCGGTCGCTGGTCAGCCGGGGAAGTACTCGTTCACCATCAACTCGACCTCGTCTGGCCCGAAAGACATCACCGCGTCGTACGCACGCGACGGGGTCCCTGCCAGCGAGGACACCGAGCAGGTGACGTTTACCCCGGATAATGCCAGGGCGACGGCGCGTCTTGAGGTGACGCCGTCGAGCCTGCGCGTTCACGAGAATGCGACGGCCACGGTGACGATCACCGACGACAATGGCAATCCGATCGAAGGGACGGTGGCGTTCAAGTTTGAGACGTTGCCGACCACTCAGGAGCCGCCGGCCCTGACGACGGTGAATGGTGTTGCCCAGCAGACGTTCACCACGGACACCATCAAGAACAATGTCCGGGTGACGGCGACGGTCACGTTGGCCGATGGTGGCCAGGTCATCGCCACGACGCCGGTGGAGCGGTTTGTGAGCTTCACGGCGGGGCCGGTGTCGGTGTTGACGTCGACGCTTGAGGCTGGGGTGTCGACGGATGTGCCGGCGGATGGGCAGTCTGAGCACACCGCTATCGCCACTGTGCGGGATGAGTATGGGAACCCGGTCCGGGAGGCGTCGGTGACGTTTGCCCATTCTGATGTGGGGACGATCACGAATCCTGGTGCGACGCCGGGCAGGTGGGACTGTGTCACGAATGATGATGGTGAGTGCACTCTGGTGCTGATCTCTCAGAACGTCACGGGTCCGGCG
Organism: Bifidobacteriaceae bacterium; assembly: GCA_031266115.1. Classification (GTDB taxonomy): domain Bacteria; phylum Actinomycetota; class Actinomycetes; order Actinomycetales; family WQXJ01; genus JAIRRT01. The sequence continues at coordinate 173 of JAISBQ010000180.1, read as the reverse complement.
ATTGTGTCCGCGAAGTTCGGTGAACCGAACGGCAGTGCGACCACGCCGATCCAGGTGTCTGCCACTGATCCGACGCCGAAGGTGTTGACGATGAACTTTGTGTTCACTGATATCACGGGTGGTAGCTATGAGGTGAGGACGCCGGCGACACCGCCGATTGTGGCGAATGGGAC
>JAISBQ010000144.1 GCA_031266115.1 Bifidobacteriaceae bacterium | reverse complement strand
GGTGTCGACCGCATCGGTGAACCCGGCAATCGCCGCGCCCTGCAGTTCGGTGGCCAAGGTCTGGTCCGTCGTTGCCCGTGCCCACGCCGCAGTCTTCGCCTCGGCGGTGGGGATGGTGGCGCGCAACGGCATCGCCCACGCCTGGCCCGCCGCCCTCATCACACCCACCAAGAAACCATCTCCACAGTCCTCGGCCTCATATTCTAGCCAGCTCATTGTGCATAAGCCTCTTTCTGGCGAGTTGACGAGGGGGCCAGAGTGTCAAGGCGGTGTCGGAAACGTACCGAAAACGCGTCAAGACAAATTTCGGTACGTTTCCGACCATCCACGTCACTCGTCCACGGGGCCGGTTCGGGTGTTCATCCAGGTCACACGGTTGCCACCAGATCGAGGGCCACGGACTCTGTGTCCGAAACGTACCGAAAACGCGTCGACACAAATCTCGGTACGTTTCCGACCAGTCCACACCACCTGAGGCATCCGGATCGGGCTCAACCTCCGGTGTCCGGCGGCCTGTGCCCCATGCAAGTGGTGTATTGTTTCTGCGAGAATCATGGTGTCGTCATGAAGAGCTTTCTGTTCTTTCGTCCACTTATATGTGTGGGGGTGTTGTTGGTGTCGATGGTTGGCTGTGCTGATGGTCCGTCGCGTGATGCGCGCGAGACCTCGCCCAGTGCAGATGCGGGCGTGCCATTGGTTCCGATAGGTCCCATGCCCAGTGAGCCGCCTATCGTGGCCGTCGATGGTGTTCGATTGTCGCCGTTGACCTACAACTGGGTGGTTCAAGGGAGAGTCGAGTTGCTGGCCCCGGATGAAGTGGAAGCAGAAGAAATCACTATTCCTGTGGTTCGAGTCGATGGTCCACTTGTGCTAGAGATCAACCACCCGACGATGCCGTCCACGCTGTACGTCACGGTTTACGGGAGTCTTGACGACAAACACCATCCGACGGGAGAAGGGCAGCAGATCGAGTGCACCGCTGATAAGGGGCTGTGTGTGGTAGCACAGGAACAGAACCGGCTGGTCTTGACGGTGGCAAGGGATTCGACAGAAGAACGACTGGTGGTCCTGCAGGTTGGATATTTGGCACCACCGGACGTCGTAGACGCGGTGGAAGGGGCACATGCAACAGCCACCGCGTCCTGGGGTGTAGCGGTCGCAGGGTGACAATGAGGTCTCGGGCCGGAAGGCCGTGGCGTCAGCGTGTGGCGCGGTCGAAGGTTTGGGCCGCCAGGGCTCGGACCACGCCGGCGCGGGCCTCGACCACCAGGCGGCGCAGCGCCGGGGTGGCGTCGCCGAGGTCGTTGAGCCATGTGTCGGTGTGGCCGAGCACGTCGACACAGGGATGGCCCGCCAGGCGGGACGGGTACAGTCCCTGGACCACGTTGGTGGCCATCTCGTGCGAGCGGGTGGCCCACGTCTCGGTCAACAGGGCGAAGTACGGCTCGACATAGGGGACAAGCAGACCGGTATCGACCACATCGGTGAACCCGGCAATCGCCGCGCCCTGCAGCTCATTCGCCAAGGTCTGGTCCGTCGTGGCCCGGGCCCACGCCACGGCCTTCGCCTCGGCCGTGGGGACGGTGGCGCGCAGCCGCATCGCCCACGCCTGGCCCGCCGCGCTCGGATCGGCGCCGAGTGCCGCCACGATATCTGCCTCACCAGCCAGACCAGCCCGAACCTCGGCGCCCAACAGTTCCCACGTGAGATCCGTGTCGATCGGCCGGCCCGGCACGGTCACCTCGCCTCGCCGGATCACCGCCACCCGCTGAACCTGGTCAGGCGTCCTGGCATGCCCGACGAACGCCCGCAGCAGGTGCAACTGTGCGTCCGATCCAGCCTCCGCGGCGTCCAGCAAGGCGCCGAGCCTCTCCGCCGCCGCCGCGATGAGCCTCTCGCGATCCTCCGGTGCCACGTAGGAGATCAGCGCGGTGGCCACGCCACTGAGCACGGTGCGCAATGTCGACGAGGACGTCTCCATGCCAAGCCACGTCAGGGCCACATCCACCCAATCCCGCGCCGCTAGTTCGCCGTCGCGAGTCTGATCCCACAAGCTACCCCACACCACCGCCCGTGCGAGGGGGTCGCGGACGGCGCCGAGATGGGAAATGGCATACCCCAGGGACTGCTCGTCGAGCCGAATCTTGGCATAGCCCAGGTCTCCGTCGTTGGGCACGATGAGGCCTGGGTGGGGGCGCCTGGCGGCGACGGCAACATCGGTGGTGGCGCCCGCGATATCCAGTTCGGCTCCCCACAGGCGGGCTATGCCGTCGCCGGCCACGCCATAGCCCGCCACGGCGAGGCGCTGAGGCCGCAGGTGCGGATGGTCCACGGGAGCGGACTGGGCGAGAGACGCGGACACGATCTGAGCGTCATCGTCGGTGGTGACATCCAAGCTCACCGTGTTCACCCCTGCGGTCTGAAGCCATTCGAGGGCCCACGTGCGCAGGTCACGCCCCGATGCTCGCTCCAACTCAGCGAGCAAATCCGCCAATTCGGCATTGTCGAAGGCAAAACGCTGGAAATACGCCGCCACCCCCCGCAAGAAGGCCTCGGTCCCGACGAACGCCACCAACTGGCGCAGCACCGAGGCGCCCTTGGCATAGGTGATCCCGTCAAAGTTCACCTCGACGTCTTGCAGGTCGCGGATATCGGCGACAACAGGGTGGGTGGATGGCAACTGGTCTTGGCGGTAGGCCCACGTCTTTTCGACCGAGGCGAAGGCGGTCCAGGCGTCGGTCCACCGGGTACCCTCGACGGCCGCGAGATGGGAGGCGTATTCGGCAAAGGACTCGTTCAGCCACAGGTCGTTCCACCAGCGCATGGTGACCAGGTCACCGAACCACATATGAGCCAATTCGTGGAGGACGGTGATGGCCCGGCGTTCCACGCGGTCCGCGGTGGCCGCCGACCGGAACACATACGATTCGGTGATAGTGACAGCGCCGATGTTCTCCATCGCCCCCGCGTTGAATTCCGGGACGAACGCCTGATCGTACTTCTCATACGGGTACGGATAGTCGAAGGCCGGCTCATAGAAGGCGAACCCTCGGGTGGTGATGTCGAAGATCTCCTCCGCATCCACGTACGTCGCGAGCGATTGGCGGGCGTAGAGGCCGAGAGGGATGGTGCGGCCGTCCGCGGAGGTGAGTTCGCTGCTCCAGCGGGCATAGGGCCCGGCGACGATGGCGGTCAGGTAGGAACTCATCCGAGGCGTGGGCGCAAACCGGTGGAGCGTTCCGCCATCGGCCGGTGTCGCCGATTCCACGGGCGTGTTCGAGATGACCGTCCACTCGGCCGGGGCGGCGACGGCGAAGGTGAACACGGCCTTGAGGTCAGGCTGCTCGAACACCGCGAAGACCCGACGGGAATCGGCCACCTCGAACTGGGAATACAGGTAGGTCTGTCCGTCCACGGGATCGGTGAACCGGTGCAGGCCCTCACCGGTATTGGTGTAGGCGCACTGGGCTCGGACCACCAACTCGTTCTCGGCGTCCAGGGCGTCCAGTGCGATCCGCGAATCGGCGAAGGACGATGTCGGCAGGTCGCGACCGTTGAGCCGGATGGCCTCGACGTGCGGGGCGATCAGGTCCACGAACGTGGAGGCACCGGGTGTGCGGCAGGTGAAACGGATGGTGGAGGTCGAGGTGAATGTGTCTGCGTGCCCGGTGAGGTCAAGGTCGATCTGGTAGCGCTCGACGGCGATCAGGGCGGCGCGTTCGGCGGCTTCGCCGCGCGTGAGGTTGGTTCCGGGCATCGGGAATCCCTTCCGTCGTGAAGTGTTCGGTCGCCGCGCTCCAGATGACCTTGCCTCGCTCGCCAGAACAGTCGGGCGAGCTCAGTGCTCCGGCGCATGCAAGCGGGTGGCCGCCGGATCGGCCGGGATGACGGCATCACCCGGCATGGTGTCACGAAATCGCCTCTTGTGGTGCGGACGCGGCCGGCCTGGCCGCGTCTGACCTCGCCCAGACGCGGCACCACCTGAGACCCGGCCCCACCTGACCCGGCTCCACCCGGCCCGGCGAGCCTGCCTGGCGCCTGCTCGGGTAGGTTGTTCCCCCGTGATGCGCTGGGGGAGCCTGAGTGAGATTCCGGGTGGCTTCGGGCCGTCAGCGGTGACCATCGGCAACTTCGATGGCGTGCATCGTGGACACCAGGCCGTTCTCGCCCGCGTGGTGGCGCGCGCCCGCGAGCGGGACCTCCATGCCGTGGCAGTGACCTTCGATCCGCATCCCTCGGCCGTTCACCGTCCACGCGGCGCCGTGCCGTCGATCGTGGCCCCGTGGCAGCGGCTCGACCTCATGGAAGACGCCGGCCTCGACGCGGTCCTGACAGTCCCGTACACGCAGGATTTCGCTCGCATGAACCCTGAGGATTTCGCCCGTCGATACCTCGCTGTCGCGCTGGGCGCGAGCCTGGTCGTGGTGGGGCGTGACCTGCGGTTCGGACATGCCAACTCCGGGGACCTCGGCGTGCTCACGGCACTCGGCGCGAGCCTCGGGTTCCAGGTCGAGGCAGTGGAGGACTTGGGCGACACGGACGCCGAAGGCCCGGACCAGGGCGGCGCTGTCGATGCGCCGACCGGTTCGGGTCCGCATCTGCGGGTCGACCTGGACGGCGTGGCGGGCCGCCCGCGATGGAGTTCCACCGCCGTGCGCCACCTGCTGGCGGACGGGGACGTCGAGGAAGCCTCACGAGTGCTCGGCCGGCTCCATCGGGTGGTCGGGCAGGTGGTGCGCGGCGACGCCCGCGGCCGCTCACTCGGGTTCCCCACGGCCAATCTCAGCGCGGATTGCTCAGGGATGATGCCGGCCGATGGTGTCTACGCCGGCTGGGTCACCCGGCTCGATCTTCCCCCCGGAAGCGCAGACAAGGTTCTTCCCGCGGCGGTGTCCGTGGGCACCAACCCCACGTTCGCCCGCCCGCCCGGCGCGTCGCCATCGGCGTCCGCCCCATCAGCTATCCGGAGAATCGAGGCCCACGTCCCGGGCCGCACCGATCTTGATCTGTATGGCGAGACCGTCGCTGTCGATTTCGTGGTCCGCCTAAGATCCACTCTCGCCTTCACCACGGTGGATGCGCTGACCGCCCAGATGCACGATGACGTCTCCGGGGCGATGGTCGCTTTACGCGCTCGGAGGAACTAAGTCCCACGGCGAGCACCGTCATATCCAGGAGTCCGGCGTGTCTCTAGGACAAAGGGACTATGTTTCGCTTGTTCGACTCTGAAATGAGGCACCCCCATGCTGATGCTCAGCGACGCTCGCGCCGAAGAATCGGTGGCTGCCACCCACGGCGCTCCACCGGTGCCCAGCGCCGGCGTTGTGCACATCCTGTCCGCGGACCTGGCCGATGCTCCCCTCTACCACCCGATGTTGACGTGGGCGGAGACCGCCCGCGCTGAGCGCGAGACTGACGATTCCGCCTATGGTCTGGCGATCGTCTCGGCGGGCCTGTTGCGGCATGCGGCAGCGATGCTCACCGGCATGCCGGCGTCCTCCGCCGACATCGGCCACTGGTGCCGGCTGTGCCGGACCGTGGGTGACCACGGCCGCCCGGTGGCCTTCGACCCGTCGGGCCGAACTATCCCCAGCGTCTACCTGTCGTGTACACGGGCCGGCGAGACGGTGCTGGTGGCGGCGTCGGCCCACGCGCCCGTGGGAATCGACACCGTGGAGCCGGACGCTGTTCCTGCGGATGGTCTGCCCCGCCACTCGTTGTGCGAGCAGGAGCAGGGGTTCTTCGACAGGATCGCCTCGGATAAGCGCGACGCCTGGTGGCTGCGGACCTGGGCGCGCAAGGAGGCTGTCCTCAAGGCGACCGGTCTGGGGTTGGCGCTTGCACCCAATCTGCTGGACGTGTCCGGAGGCATTCTGCATTCCTGGCCGCGCGAATTGGACGGCGACGTGTCCGATGGCGTTCAGATCGTCGACCTGGACCGCGTGCCAGGCGGACAGATCGCCGCCGTCGCATTCCTCGGCCCGCGTCGCCCCATGGTGGTGGCGGCCCATCCGCCGCAGCCGTTCTACCTCTCGACGCAGCGCTCGGGGCACCGCCCCGCTATGGTGGTGACCCGTCACGCGTCGAGCGTCATGGGTGCGCGCCTGTCCGCCTGACGTACGTGGTGGGGGCGTCGTGGGGTAGTATTCCCGGTGCCGTCATGTCGGCCGCGGTTTGTAGTGCCCGGGTGGAACGGCCCCGGTGCGCCGCGCAACGATGCCCTGAAAGGATCCCGATGCCGCTCGCTAGTGCGACCAAGCAGCAGATTATTGCCGAGTACGCCACACACCCGCGTGACACCGGATCGCCAGAGGTCCAGGTGGCCCTGCTCACCCAACGGATCAAGGACCTGACAGAGCATTTCAAGGAGCACAAGCACGACCACCATTCGCGTCGTGGCCTGCTGCTCCTGGTCGGCCACCGCCGCCGCCTCCTGGGGTACCTCCAGGAGATCGACATTGAGCGCTATCGCAGCCTGATCGCCCGCCTGGGTCTGCGCCGATAACCGGCAGGCACCGCGTCAGCGGAGCCATAACTACACATCACTTCGCCGTCCATGCGACATTGGGGTGCTGCGCACGTCGCGGTCCTCGGTAGTGGCCTCCGGACATGTTGGCGCCCGAGTTGGCGCCGCCGTGGGCCTCAATCGAAGACCGCCCAGTGGTGGAGCCCTTGGCGTGCGCGTGGATGCGCGTGACGAGAAGGGGGAAACGCCCGTGGAGGGCCCCGAGATTCAATTCGCCGAAGCGACGATTGACAATGGTTCGTTCGGCACACGCACTGTCCGGTTTGAGACCGGCCGGCTCGCCAAGCAGGCCGCAGGGAGTGTTGCGGCCTACCTGGACGGCCAGACCATGGTGCTGTCGGCTACGACGGCCGGCAAGCACCCGAAAGAGCAGTTCGACTTTTTCCCGTTGACGGTGGATGTCGAGGAACGCATGTACGCCGCGGGCAAGATCCCCGGCTCGTTCTTCCGCCGCGAAGGGCGCCCAGGCACGGAAGCCGTGCTGGCGTGCCGTTTGATCGACCGCCCGCTGCGTCCCTTGTTCATCAAGGGCTTGCGCAACGAGGTCCAAGTGGTGGTGACGGTCCTGGCCATCCACCCCGCGGACGCCTACGACGTCCTCGCCATCAACGCTGCCTCACTGTCCACGCAGATTTCCGGCCTGCCGTTCTCCGGCCCGGTCTCTGGGGTGCGTATCGCGCTCATCGACGGCCAGTGGGTGGCATTCCCGCGGTACGCCGAACGCGAACGGGCCGTTTTCGAGATGGTGGTGGCCGGCCGTCTTGTGGACGATGACGTCGCGATCGCCATGATCGAAGCTGAGGCCGGGGACCGTGCCTGGCCGTTGATCGCCTCCGGCGCTGCGCAGGCACCGACCGAAGAGATCGTCGCCGGTGGTCTGGAGGCGGCCAAGCCGCATCTGCGGGCCCTGTGTGAGGCCCAGGCCGACTTGGCGGCGCGAACCTCGAAGGAGACCCGCGAATTCCCGGTGTTCCCGGACTACCATCCCGATGCGTATGAGGCGACGGCCGCCATCGTCGAGGAGAAACTGGCGCAGGCGTTGACGATCGCTGACAAGCAGGCGCGCGAACAGCGGTTGGACGAGATCAAGGACGAGGCGCTGGGCGCTCTCGGCGAGGATTTCGCCGAACGCGAGAAGGAGATCGGCGCGTCAATCCGGGCGATCACCAAGAAGCTGGTGCGTGGGCGCATCCTCACCGAGGGTACAAGGATCGATGGGCGCGGCCTGAAGGACATCCGCACGCTGTCCGCCGAGGTCGAGGTGATCCCGCGGGTCCACGGCTCCGCTCTGTTCGAGCGGGGTGAAACCCAGATCCTGGGTGTGACCACGCTGAATATGCTGCGGATGGAACAGCAGGTCGATTCGCTCAGCCCGGTCACCCATCGGCGCTACATGCACAACTACAACTTCCCGCCCTATTCGACGGGCGAGACCGGCCGGGTCGGTAGCCCCAAGCGGCGCGAGATTGGCCACGGGGCGCTCGCGGAGCGGGCCCTGCTTCCCGTCTTGCCGACCCGCGAGGAGTTCCCGTACGCGATCCGTCAGGTCTCTGAGGCGCTCGGCTCCAACGGCTCAACATCGATGGGGTCGGTCTGCGCTTCGACCCTGGCGCTGCTCAACGCGGGCGTCCCGTTGCGCGCACCTGTGGCTGGCATCGCGATGGGCCTGGTCAGCGACCAGGTGGGAAGCGAGACGCGGTACGCCGCGTTGACGGACATCCTTGGCGCCGAGGATGCGTTCGGCGACATGGACTTCAAGGTGGCTGGCACCTCAGAATTCGTCACGGCGATCCAACTGGACACCAAGCTCGATGGCATCCCCGCCGATGTCCTGGCCGCCGCGCTGCTCCAGGCGCGCGAGGCGCGCCTGCACATCCTCGGCGTCATCAACGAGGCGATCGACGCCCCCGATGAAATGAGCCCCTACGCGCCGCGCGTCATCGCGGTCAAGGTGCCGGTGGACAAGATCGGCGAGGTCATCGGGCCGAAGGGCAAGATGATCAACCAGATCCAGGACGATACGGGCGCCGAGATTTCTATCGAGGACGACGGCACCGTCTACATCGGCGCCACGGACGGCACCTCGGCCGAGGCAGCGCGCGCAGCGATCAACGCCATCGCCAACCCGCAGATGCCCGAGGTGGGCGAGCGGTTTGTCGGGACCGTGGTCAAGACCACATCGTTTGGTGCGTTTGTCTCTCTCACGCCCGGCAAAGACGGGTTGTTGCACGTCTCGCAGATCCGCCGGCTGGTGGGCGGACGGCGTGTCGAGAACGTCGAGGACGTCCTCAAGGTTGGCGACAAGGTCCAGGTCGAACTGGCAGAGATCGATCCACGGGGCAAGCTGTCGCTGCACGCCGTGGTCGAGGACGAAGCACCGGACGCCGCGGCGGCGGGCAGCGATGGGGCGCCGTCGGACGCTTCGAGCCGGCAGGACCGGCCCAGGCGCGACCGGCCCCGCCGCGATGACCGGCCGAGCGAAGCGGTGGTTCAGGTTCCCGTGGTCTTCCCGGACAACGGCCAACCGGCCACACTCGACCCCTCCGCGGAAGCCCCGTCCGAGCCCGACGACCACGGCGCCGATGGTGAACCGACCGGAGACGACGCGGACGCCGAGCACCGCGAGCCGCGTCAGCGCCGTGAGCGTCAGCGCCGCCATCGTCATCGCGCGGACTCAGGGGAGTGAGTTCGCCGCTGAAGATCGAGTGGGCGCCGCTGCCCGGGCAGGACGAGGCCGTGGCACGGTCCGTTCTGCCCGGCGGCGTGCGCCTGCTGACGGAGCACATCGCGCACATCCGCTCAGCGTCGATCGGGCTGTGGGTGCCCGTCGGATCGAGGGATGAGGCGGGCGGCCACTTTGGGGCCACCCATTTCCTGGAGCATCTGCTGTTCAAGGGCACGGCGCGGCGCAGCGCGCTGCAGATCGCCGAGGCGTTCGACAAGGTGGGTGGCGAGGCCAACGCCGCCACGTCCAAGGAGTACACGTGCTACCACGCGCGGGTGCTCGATGCGGACCTGCCCATGGCGGTGGACGTGTTGGGTGACATGGTGACCGGCGCACTGCTTGACCCGGAGGAATTCGAACTGGAGCGGGGAGTCATTCTCGAAGAGTTGGCGATGACCGAGGACGACCCACACGACGTTGCCCACGAGGCCTTCGCGTCCGCGGTCTATGGGGCGAACCCCCTGGCCAGACCCATCGGCGGCACGCCGCAGACCATTCGCGCGGTCCCGCGCGACGCCGTATGGGAACACTATCGCGCGCACTATCGACCCGAGACGCTGATCGTGACCGCAGCGGGCAACGTGGACCACGAGGCCGTCGCGCATCTGGTGAGCGAGGCGTTGGGCCGCTCCACATGGGCGTCCACCGACGACGACGTTCCCCGCCGCCGCAGGTCCACCGACCTGACCGTGGCGCTACCGGTCGAGGCGGCTCGCCGCGTGGTGGAACGCCCGGTCGAACAGGCTCAGGTGATCCTGGGTTGCGAGGGTCTGCGGGCCATGGACGCGCGTCGCCACGCGCTGGGAGTGCTGAGCACCATCGTGGGAGGCGGCATGAGTTCGCGGCTCTTCCAAGAGATCAGGGAGCGGCGAGGTCTTGCGTATTCGACGTATTCGTTCTGCATGGGTCATGCCGATGCCGGCTGCTTCGGGCTGTTCGCTGGCTGCGGCCCGGCGGTTGCCGATGAGGTGGTCGAGCTGTTGGGCGCCGAGTGGGACCGGTTAGCCGCACACGGTGTCGATGCCGACGAGTTGGCGCGGGCCAAGGGGCAGATCAGCGGCGGGATGGTCCTCGGTTTGGAGGACTCGTTCTCCCGGATGATGCGACTGGGCCGCGCCGAGACTCTCACGGGCGAATTGCCCACACCCGATGAACTGCTCGCCAGAGTGCAACGGGTCACGGCAGACGAGGTGGCCACCCTCGCCGAGGAGCTGGCCTCCCGTCCCCGCCACGAGGTGCGCGTCGCGCCGCCGTCCTGAAAGGCGCGCCGTCCGTCATCGTCGGTAGACGCCCCCAGTGGGTGGCGGGCGGGTATCGACCCGTGCGGGTCTCAACACATCAACCGGCTCACTGACAAGCGCAAACGCTTGACGTTGGCCTCAATCGTGTCTAGCCGAGGCGTCAACTCCCGGCGCCGCGCGGCACCACCTTGACCTTGAACGTGGCGAGCGACCCGTCGGCGGTGACGGTGATTCGAGCGGTACCAGGGGTGTGGGCGGTGATTTTGCCCTTGGGGGTGACCGTGGCGACGGACTTCTTCGAGGAGGACCACCGGACATGGGCCCGCGGATTGGCGGGCCAGGCAATCTCGGGATACACCTGGCCGCCTTGGACCAAGGTCAGCGGGATCTCAGGGGTGCGGGACTGCGGCGTCTGGGTCTTGGCGGTGTGGGGTCGAGGCTCTACGGGCGGCACGCCGCGCCGTGCCGGTCTAGGTGGGCTGATCACCGGGTCGCGCAGGGTCAGGTGGAGACCGCCGTAGTTAAACTCGTGCCCCCGGAACAGCACATAGATGTCATGGCGCCCGCCCGGCGTGGGCGAGACGGATGGTGCCGTCGCCGTGACCGACGATGCCGCCTCATACGAGCCGGTTGAGGCATCCATGTGGATGAGCGCGGCGAGTTCGCCGCTGTCAGGACGCGGCGAGCCGAGGGGCGCGACCCACACTTCGACGGTCCTGGGTTCGGGCTGCCAACCACTCGAATAGACGATTGCCGCGCCGACTATGCCCCCGCGCACATCCACGTCTGCGTATCGAATCCACGACCCGTGGCCGATCCATCCGATGAACCCATCGCCGGCGTCGTGCATATGCTGGCCATCCCACCTCCCGTGCGTCATCGCGGTATCGCCAATGCCGGTCAGGGTGAGAGTGGTGGATTTCACGACCTCAACGGTACCGGGATAGGCGCATCTGTGCAGTGGTCTTCGCCATCTCGTCCGGTCCGTGCTTCGCCGAGGAAGCAACGCGCGTCTCCAGCACCGTGGCGGGCTTGCGGGGGCCAAGGCACTTGACGTGAGTGGCGGAGTGCTGGGCTTGTCCGAATTCGAGTGAGTGCGCGAGGGTCGCAGGGGGGTGTCGCGACCGACCACCCCTGGATGACCTTGACGCCAAGCTTTCCGACGATGCCGGCCCTCCGGCATCGTCGGGATGGGCACCGCCCGGTGGAGCCGCGATCCATGCCGGGTCCACCGAGCGAGCGGCAACGAGGTGTCGGAAACGTACAGACATTTCACTGCGACAAACCTGTGTACGTTTCCGACGGTCCAGGTCGCCTAAGGGTAGATGGCGTTTGAGTGTTTTCCCAGCTCACACGGTTGCCGCCGCATCGAGGCCGAAGCGCCGCGCGTCGGAAACGTACAGACTTTTCGTCGCGGCAAGCTTCGGTACGTTTCCGACTTGCTCGCGGCACCTAACCCCGCCATCTGGCGCTCCGCTGGGACGCGAAGACCGCTCCGAGGCGATGCAGCAGCTTTCCGGGAGAGATCAACTGCTCCTCGGTCGCCTCCACGGTCACCCAACCCTCCATCTGGAGTTGGCCGCGCCGTTGAACGTCCCCATACGCCTGCTCCCACTCGTAGAAGTGCTGGCGCCCATGGAACTCCAGGTCGATCCGCAACTCCGGCCACGCCAGGTCGAGGAAACGGGATTGGCCAGCAGCGGTCACGGGGTAGTTCACCATCGGATCGGGGAAACCCGCATCCCAGACCACGAGCCTGAGCCACGTTTCCATGGTCGAGTCTGTGCGGGCGCGCACAAAACCCGACATCGACCGCGCCAGGCGCACACCACGGGCGTTGGTCAGACTGCCGATGTAGGCCGCGAATTCCTCGTGGGCAATCAGCGGGTCGTGTCGGGCCATCAGCCGGTCGCCGATCTGGATCGACTCAAGGAAAGCGGCTTTGCGGGGTTCTGTGAACACGCCGGGGCTTGTGGGCACCTTGTCCTTGTGGACGAAGTCCCAGCCGGGATGGCGCATCGACTCCGCGACGACCTGCATCCAACAGTGGGCCAGATGAGCAACGGCGATTCCCTGCGGTCTGGCGGGCGCCGCCGGCGGCAGCACCTGCAGTCTCACAGCGCTGATCTCCGGCCGGCGCCACCCAAGGCCGGATTCGCGTGGGATCGCGATACAGACCGGCCCGGCGGCTAGCGCGGCTGCTTGCTTGGGCAGTCTGACCTGCGCTAACGCCAGCGCAGTCACACCACACACGAGGCTGCCAGGCGGTGCGATCGTCAGGGCTCCTCGTGCGCGGGTCGCCAATCGTTCGAGGTTTGTGCGATCCGAGCCGACCGCATAAACGCCACGACTAAGGCGCCGCGCCGAGGAGCGCAGCCGTCGTGCCTCGGCGTTTGCGAGCTTCGCTGTCCGTTCGATTGCAGCCACCGGACAAGGATGGTCAGGTTTGCGGACGAGGCCAAACGGCCATCCACAGGTCCACCGGCCTCCGCCGCTACCCTTGGGTCTCGTGACCTCCGTGCACGATGACGTTCCCACCTTCCCGACCGACGCCGACAGCGTCCTGCCCGTGGCGGTAATCGGAGCCCACGGACGGATGGGGCGAACGGTGGTCAGCGCGGTTGAGGGTGCCGCCGGGATGCGCGTGGCCGCAGCCGTCGACGTGGGGTGGTCTGAAGAAGAAGTGGCCGCCTCCGGCGCCCGTGTCGCTGTCGATTTCACCACGCCCGCCGTGACGGAATCCACCGTCCACACCCTCATCGACCTGGGAATTCACGCTGTTGTCGGCACCACGGGCTGGGATGGCGAGGCGCTTGGGCGGGTGAGGAAGCACGCGGACGCCCGCGCCGGCATCGGCGTCCTCATCGCGCCGAACTTCGCGCTCGGTGCCGTGCTCGCCATGCGCTTCGCGGCGGTGGCGGGTCGCTACTTCGATTCGGCCGAGGTGATCGAACTGCACCACCCGAACAAGGTGGACGCGCCGAGCGGGACGGCCCGTCACACGGCGGCAGCGATCGCCGCGGCGCGATCCTCGGCCCACCTCGGCCCGGTGCCGGATGCGACCACTACCGGCGTGGACGGGGCGCGCGGCGCCGAGGTGGACGGGATTCGCGTCCACTCGGTGCGCCTGACCGGTCTGATCGCCCACGAGGAGATCCTGTTCGGCAACCCGGGTGAGCAGCTCACCGTCAGGCACGATTCCTTCGACCGGGCCAGCTTCATGCCTGGCGTGCTGCTCGGGGTGCGAGAGGTCGCCCGCCATCCGGGCCTGACCGTCGGTCTGGACGCCTATCTGGACCTGTGAGGCGGCGCGCGCCGGCGCGTCTCACAGCTTGACGAGGGCGAAACCCACGAACGCGAGGACGGGAGCGCAGACCAAGGCGAGGCCTATTGCCGTGGTGCGCAGGTGTTCGACACAGATCGCGACGAACTCGCGGATCGCCGCGCTGGGCCAGTAGTACGCCGCGACCTTGCCCCCGGTCGCATACCCGTCTAGGCCCGCCCGGCGCATGAGCATGGCCGCGCGGAACACGTGGTAGTTGCTGCTCACCGCCACCACTGGGCCCAAGATCGTGGAAGCCTCCAAGACGGTGCGGGTGAACGCGAGATTCTCCGCGGTGTTGTGTGAGCGGTCTTCCAGGTGGATCCTCCTGGGGTCCACGCCGTGCTCGCGCAGGTAGCCGGCCATCGCCTGGGCCTCGCTCACGGTTTCGCCCGGTCCGCGCCCGCCAGACACCACGAAGGGGAGGTCCTTCGGAGCCGCGACGGCGATCCCTCGGTCGAGCCGGGCCGCCAACAAGGGTGTGACGTGCCCGCCGGCGTTCAGCCCCGCGCCGAGGACCACGACGGCGTTGGGAGGGGGCGCCATCCTCGGCGCGATGGACCGGTAGAGGCGACCATAGAGGAGATAGGCAACCATCCCGCCGCCGAAGTACGAGGCCGGGAACATGATCGCCAACAGGATCAACGCGGCGGTGGTCGCCTGCGAGACAAACGTCCACACCCATCCAGCGATCCCCGCGAGCAGCACGATTCCCAGCATCAGTGACAGCAGGTGGGCGGCGCTCGCGCCTTCCCGCCGCGCGGTGACGAGGCCGTTGACCACAAGCACCCCTGCGAGCACGACAACGCCAGCCAGCACCGCTATCGCTCCCGCCACGATCACTCGGCCGGCGGTGATGGGCGCGAACTGCTCAAGCTCTCGCAGCGTCTCGACCAGGACGGCCGTTCCGGCGCTGAGCAGGGCGACGGTCAGATAGACGCCCGCGCGGAAGGTGCGCGGGTCGCGCCACAGCTGCCATGCGAAGAGCATGGCGCTCACCCCGGCAACAATCCACACGCCACCATCTTCGCGCGCCTCGCCGCGATACGGTGGGCGTCGCCCGCTGAATCTGCCTCACTGAGGATGCCGCTCGCGCGCGGGGCGCCGGGATCGGCCCGTCTAGACGCGTGTCCGCCCGGTGTTCGGGCGTGTTCCGTGGCCAGAGCGGTAGGTTAACGACTCATGACCACACCTTCCACGCCACCCGCGCGGCCGTTCGGCGCTGTCCTGACGGCCATGGCCACCCCATTTGCTGACGATGGCGCACTTGACCTCGGTGCGGCAGGTCGCCTGGCGGCGTTTCTCGCCGAGAACGGCAACAACGGACTGGTTGTCAACGGGACGACGGGTGAGAGCGGCACCACGTCCGATCCGGAGAAGGTCGAGTTGCTGCGGACGGTGCTCCAAGCGGTGGACGGACGCGCGTTCGTGGTGGCAGGTGTGGGGACCAACAACACGGCCCACTCGGTTCACCTGGCACGGGAAGCAGCAGCCGTCGGAGCCCACGGTGTGATGGTGGTCACGCCGTATTACTCGCGCCCCTCTCAAGACGGGTTGGTGCAGCACTTCTTGCGGGTGGCCGATGCGACGGATCTGCCGGTGATCGTCTATGACATTCCCGGGCGCAGTGGCGTCCACATCGAGGACGAGACGTGGACTCGTCTCGCCGAAAACCCCCGGATCGTGGCGGTCAAGGATGCGACGGGACAACTGGATCGGGCATTCCGGCTGATGAGCCGGACGGGGCTGGCTTGGTATTCGGGTGACGACGCGCTGAACTTGGCGATGCTGGCGCAGGGTGCCGCGGGTGTGATTTCCACGGTGGGACATGTAACGGGTCAAGCGTGGTCGCACCTGGTGGCGGCTGTCGATTCGGGGGATCTGCCGAGGGCCCGGGCGGTATTCGCCCATGTGATGCCGGTGATCGACGCGATCATGAGTGGTGGTCAGGGCGCGCCCATGATCAAGGCGGCGTTGCAAATCGTCGGTCTGACCGCCAACAGGACCACGCGTTTGCCGGTGTATCCGGCGACCGAGTCCGAGGCTGGACGGGTGCGCGAGGCGTTGGAAGCCGCCGGATTGTTCGGAAGGCGCTGAGGGGTGGACTCGGTGCGCGTCACGGATGACATGACGCTGACCCCTCCGGCGCTTGCCCCCGACGCGCTGCGCATCATCCCGTTGGGTGGGCTCGGCGAGGTGGGGCGCAACATGACGGCCTTCGAGATCAACGGCAAGATCCTGCTGGTGGACTGCGGGGTCCTGTTTCCCGAGGAAACCCAGCCGGGCGTGGACCTGATTCTGCCGGACTTCTCGCCGGTCGAGGCGAGACTGGATGACGTGGTCGCCCTGGTGTTGACTCACGGGCACGAGGATCACATCGGCGCCGTCCCCTACCTGTTGCGGCTGCGTGAAGACATTCCGCTGGTCGGGTCGCAGCTCACTCTGGCGTTCACCGAGGCCAAACTGTCCGAGCATGGCATCAGGCCGCTCACGTTGGCGGTGAGTTCTGGCACTGTGGAACAATTCGGGCCCTTCGAGTGCGAGTTCGTGGCGGTGACGCACTCGATACCGGATTCTCTCGCGGTGGCCATCCGTACGGCGGCGGGGACAGTGCTGCACACCGGTGATTTCAAGATGGACCAGCTCCCGTTGGACGGCCGCATCACCGATCTGCGCGCTTTCGCCCGATTGGGCGACGATGGCGTCGACCTGTTCATGGTCGATTCGACCAATGCCGAGGTTCCCGGGTTTGTGCCCACCGAACGCGACATCGGGCCAGTCTTGGAGTCCGTGTTTGCCCAGGCTGGCGGGCTGATCGTGGTCGCCTGTTTCTCTTCCCACGTCCACCGGGTGCAGCAAGTCCTCGACGCCGCGGCCGCCCACGGCCGCAAGGTCGCGTTCGCGGGGCGTTCGATGATCCGCAACATGACGATCGCGATGGACCTGGGGTTCCTCAAGGTGCCGCCGGGCACGGTGGTGGACTTGGGGACGGCGGATTCCTTGGGCAGGGACCGGGTGGTGTTTGTCTCCACGGGGTCTCAAGGTGAGCCGATGGCGGCCCTGTCCCGGATAGCCAACGGCGATCACAAGATTCTCGTGGGTCCGGGCGACACCGTGATTCTCGCCTCGTCGCTCATCCCGGGCAACGAGAACAGCGTCTATCGCGTCATCAACGGGTTGACCCGTCTGGGTGCCAAGGTGGTCCACAAGGGCAATGCTCGCGTCCATGTCTCGGGACACTCGGCGGCCGGGGAGTTGCTCTACGCGTTCAACATCGTCCGCCCGCGTGGGGTGATGCCCGTCCACGGGGAGGCCCGCCACCTGGTGGCGAGTGGAGCGCTGGCGGTGTCCACGGGGGTGCCGCCCGAGCGTGTGGTGCTGGCGGAGAACGGGCTCGTGGTCGATCTGGCCCACGGCGAGGCCACCATCGTGGGTGCTGTGCCAGTGGGACAGGTGTACGTGGACGGCAGCTCGGTGGGCGAGTTGACCGAGGAGGAGCTCAAAGACCGGCGCATCCTTGGCGACGAGGGATTCATCTCGGTGTTTGCCGTGGTCAACGCGCGCAAGAAGACCATCGTGGCGGCACCTTCCATTCAGGCGCGCGGCATGGCAGAACCGGATGAGGTGTTCGCCGAGATTCTGCCGAGCCTCGCCACCGCGCTGCAGGGAGCCATGGACGGCGGTGCCGTTGATGCTCACCAGCTTCAGCAGGTGCTACGCCGTGTGGTGGGGCGCTGGGTGGGTGGCAAACTCCGCAAACGTCCGCTCATCATCCCGGTGGTCGTCGAAGTCTGAGGTCCCACCACCCCCGCATAAGTTCGACCCTCACGCGTCGAGGAGTGTTTTCCCTCGCATTTCCGGCAACCCCCAGGAGGCGACGGCGGCGAGCACGAAGACGGTGGCGAACAGCGCGAACACGACACCGGTTCCCGTCGCCTCGTGGAGCGTGGGCACCACCAGAGTGGTGATGATCGAGGCGATGCGCCCGAACCCTGCGGCCCATCCGGACCCGGTTCCCCGCAGCCCGGTGGGATAGATCTCGGGGGTCACTGCGTACAGGGCGCCCCACGCACCGAGGTTGAAG
>JAISBQ010000121.1 GCA_031266115.1 Bifidobacteriaceae bacterium | reverse complement strand
CGCATCCCTTTCCACAGGCAGGTGGGACACGATCGACGAGGCCACCGGCGTCGACACGAACCGGCAATGGGTCACCGACGGATCAATACGGACCTGGCAGCGCGAATGGGCAGCATTATTCGCCAAACATCCGCCCACACCAAACACCGCCTAAAGAACCCTCAAACCCCCAAGACCAACCCCCAAGAACCACCCAAAAACCCAACAGAAGTCAGGAAGCTGTTCATCCGAACCGCGTTGCGTGACTACCTGGACGGTGTTGAGGCGATCCTAGTACTACAGCCTGGTTTTGTGGTTTGACCTGAGTGTCTGGGGGTGTGGTGGGGGCCGCCGGGGCATGATCTGGGTTTGTGAAGACTTCGATTCGGGCCTCGGCGGCCCGTCGTCCCATCATAGGTGCGCGGGTGTGGCAGGAGGGCTGGTCCAGGGTCCACCAAGCGTTTGCGGGACTGTTCGGACGAGTAGACGCCCTGGTCACGGCCTTGGATTTCGTTTTGGCGTTGACAGTGGACGTCTCTCGGAAGAATTGCTGGACGTTGGGGGACCTCGCTGGTCACACTGGGCCGGGCAGGTTCCAGCATCTGCTGTGCGGAGCCAAGTGGAGCGTGAGCGCGGCCCGGACGGGTTTGCGGGACTATGTGGTGGCATCACTCGGCCTGGACGATGCGGTGCTGGTAGTCGACGAGACCGGGGATGTAAAGAAGGGGACCAAGACCGTCGGGGTTCAACGTCAGTACACCGGCACGGCAGGGAGGATCGAGAACGCGCAGGTCGCGGTGTATTTGGCGTACGCCACTGATGACGCTCATGCGTTGTTGGACACCGAGTTGTACTTGCCGAGATCGTGGACCGGGGACCGGGAGCGGATGACCCAGGCTGGGGTTCCGTCCGATGTGGAGTTCGCGACGAAACCGGCCCTGGCAGCAGCGATGATCGCTCGCGCGTTGGACGGCGGGGTCAAAGCCGACTGGGTTGCCGGTGACGAGGTGTACGGCGCTGACCGGGGATTGCGCCAGATGCTTGCCGACCGGCGGGTTGGCTACGTCCTGGCAATCCGCCGGGACTGGCAACTGCGCCCCTGCCCGGGTGTGAAGCTCACGGCGCAAGAGTTAGCCCAGTCCATCCCCACCGGGACGTGGCAAACCTACTCAGCGGGCCAAGGCGCGAAGGGACCCAGAATGTATGAGTGGGCGTGGACCCAAACTCAGGCCCCGTCCGACACAACCCCCGACGGACCCGGGTACCATTACCTGCTCATCCGCCGCCACCCCCGCACCCACGAAATGGCGCTCTACCTGTGCTTCTCCCCCAACCCGGCCAGGTTAGCGACACTCGTACGCATAGCCGGGCGGCGCTGGAGAGTCGAAGAATCCTTCCAACAGTCCAAAGAACTGGTCGGCCTGGACCAACACCAAGTCCGCCGCTGGGACTCCTGGCAACGCTGGGTCACCCTGGCCATGTGGGCCTACGCCTTCCTAGTCACGGTCACCCTCGCCGCCCGCACCCACGAACCAGCCCACCCCGGCACGGTTCGCCTATCAGTCAACGAAGTCCGCCGCCTACTGACCGCCCACCGGCCCCCACCAGACCCACGCCACACCCACCACTGGTCCCACTGGCGACGCCAACACCAATACCGAGCCAAACAAGCACACTATCGCCGCAGATCAAACCACGAAATCAGGCTGTAGTACTAGCCAGCGACAACGCCACGGTGCCTGTCGACATCGCCCGGTGAGAGGCGCAGCCCGGCCAGGCTCTTCGATAACCGGAACGTCAAAGTCCGGCGGCTTCCAGGGCAATCCCCGCCCCAACCATCCGTGCTCGGGCGGCCGAGCCGAGTTC
This sequence comes from Bifidobacteriaceae bacterium, assembly GCA_031266115.1. Classification (GTDB taxonomy): domain Bacteria; phylum Actinomycetota; class Actinomycetes; order Actinomycetales; family WQXJ01; genus JAIRRT01. The sequence continues at coordinate 2,001 of JAISBQ010000121.1, read as the reverse complement.
CGGGGAGACCGGGACCGTCAGGTCGATCAGGACGCGGGCCCCGAAGCCGAGCCGGACGGCGTCGAGGGCGGTCGCGGCGACACAGTGGGACTCGGCGATGCCTACAACGTCCACTGCCTCGATTCCCGCTTGGGTGAGTAACACGGCGAGGGGCGCACCGGAATCGTCGACGCCTTCGAATCCCGAATATGCCGCCGCGTACTGGCCCTTCTTCACCGAGTGATCGGGTGCCAGGTCTCTCAGCGCTGCGTGGAGGCCCGCGTTTGGAGTACCGGCCCGGCCGTGCGGCGGCCACGTGTCGACAAAGTCTGGGTTCGCCGAGAAGTGTTCCCCTGGATCTATGTGCCAGTCCTGGGTTGTGACCACAAGCGCATACCGGTCGCGGTGGGAGCGAGCGTAGGCGGCTATGGCTGTCGCTACGCCATTGCCGCCTGCCACGGCGAGTTCGCCGCCCTCGCAGAATGTGGGTTGGACATCCACCACGATCAGGGCGCGCAGAACCATTCGCCCAGCATAGGCGGGCTGGCCAGTCCAGGGGGTGTGCTCGGTCGCTGCGCTGCCTCCGACCCTCCCTCGCTCGCATCTAGGGGGAGAAGACCTGCGGCCTACGGCCCCCTACGGGCTCACTCGCTTCGGGTCCCCGTCCGCCGGCTGCCGTTCACCCGGACTGTCCAGCACGAAGGGGAGCGGGGCGCCGTCGGCGCAGCCCGGTACCCTGGTCGGATGCTGCGAATGTCCACGTTGTTCCTCCGGACCCTGCGAGAGGATCCTTCCGACGCCGAGGTCGCCTCCCACCGCCTGCTTGTCCGGGCGGGATACATCCGGCGCGCCGCACCTGGCATCTACACCTGGCTACCGCTGGGGTTGCGGGTGCGCGCCAAGATCGAGGCCATTGTTCGCGCCGAGATGGACGCGATCGGTGGCCAGGAGGTGCTGTTTCCCGCGTTGGCACCGAAGGAGCCGTTTGAGGCATCGCACCGCTGGGAGGAATACGGCCCCAACATTTTCCGTTTGAAGGACCGCAAGGACGCCGATTACCTCTTGGCCCCCACCCACGAGGAAATGTTCACGCTCCTGGTCAGGGATATGTACAGCTCATATAAGGAGCTTCCGTTGGTCCTGTACCAAATCCAAACCAAGTATCGCGATGAGGCCCGGCCCCGGGCCGGCCTGTTGCGGGCGCGCGAATTCGTTATGAAGGACGCCTACACGTTCGACATAGACGGTGACGGTTTGGCCCTCGCGTACGAGGATCAACGCGGGGCCTACCAGCGAATCTTCGAACGGCTCGGCCTGCCGATGGTGATAGTGACGGCGATGTCCGGTGCCATGGGAGGTTCGCGCAGCGAAGAGTTCTTGTACCCGACCCCGGTGGGTGAGGACACTTTTGTTCGTTCCGATGGTGGCTATGCCGCCAATGTGGAGGCGGTGACCACGCCCGTGCCGCCGCCGGTCGCGATCGATGGCCAGCCAGCGGCCCACGTGGAGGCCACTCCCGATACGCCTTCCATCGCCAGTCTGGTCGATTTGGCGAACAGCCGCTATCCGCGGCCGGACCGACCGTGGCGGGCGGGAGACACGTTGAAAAACGTGGTGGTTGTCTTGACTCATCCCGACGGCACGCGCGAGATCGCGGTGGTGGGAATACCCGGCGACCGGGAGATCGACATCGACCGGTTGGGCGCGGCGCTCGAGCCGGCCGGCGCCCGCCTGGCCGAGGACGAAGACTTCGCTTGTCATCCCGAGTTGGTCCGCGGCTACTTGGGGCCGGGGGTACTCGGCGTCAATGCGCCCGACCCAGAACGGGCCGTGCGCTATCTGTTGGATCCTCGCGTGGTCCCCGGCAGCCGTTGGATCACCGGCGCCAACACTCAGGGTCACCATGCGTTCGATCTGGTGGCCGGCCGGGATTTCGTGGCGGCCGGCGCCGAGGGCCAGCCCACGGTCGAGGCGGCGGAGGTGTTGGACGGCGATCCAGCGCCTGACGGCTCGGGTCCTCTT
>JAISBQ010000406.1 GCA_031266115.1 Bifidobacteriaceae bacterium | reverse complement strand
ATCTCGGTGAAGATCACCGCCAAGAAAACCGGCCACACCACCCTGGTCAAGACCTCACCCAAAACCACACCAGTGAAGTGAGCTAGGACTCCGGGGTGGCGCCGAGGAGCGCCACCCCGGAATGCTAGCCGCCGCGTCTTACGTGGTCGGCGCTTCGCGCCTTCCATGTGAGTGCAGTAGGGCGTCACGTATTCGGCGGCGCCCAGGGTGGTGCCGGTCGGCACCACCCATCGGCATACAACCTCGCGGGGCCGCTGGGAGCGATAGCAAGATCGCCCCCAGCGGCCCCGCTGGCATCTGCGGGATCCGCCCAGCTCCGTGCCAGCCCATTGGCGGACTGACAGCAATCTGCTGAGCACCCGTGCCTGCGACGTGTGGCTGACGTCCGGTGAATCTGCCGGACGCTGCGCAGGTCCTCCGGGTGCCGACAGCACATTGCTGGCTCCTCGGATTTGACGGTGCAGTCGGCGTCTCGTCGGCCTGCCCGGCCCCGCGCAGGTCCTCCCGGCGTGCCGACGCCAACCTGCTCAGCACCCGCCTCTGCGACGTGGGACCGGGTGTCGGGGGGTGGGTTGGCGATCAGCAAAGGCTGCGGCCTGGCGCCGAGCCTCGGCGCGATCGACTTTGCCCGACGTCAGCATGGGAAGCGCGGCCACCGCGAGCACGAAGTGCGGCGCAGCCGTCCGGTCGAGACGCGCCGCCACGAATGCCCGCAAATTGGCCGGACTCAGCGGCTCGCCGGCGGGGTCCGCCGGTCGCCATCCGGTACGTGTGGTCTGGTCGCAGGGGAGTTGTGGAGCATCGACTGGGCCCGGCGCGTCGCGACCTCGGCCTCGGGATGGGTTCGCGGCACCCGTGTGGTCGCGCCGCGGGACCACGAGCGCGGCAACGCGCTGACCCCACTCGACGTCCGGAACGCCCACCACGACGGCATCGGCGATGGTGGGGTGGCGGCGCAGCACCTCCTCCACGAGCGCGGGTGCCACCTTGATGCCGCCGCTGACGATGACATCATCGGCGCGACCGAGCACCGCGAGACCACCGGCGGAGGTGAAGGCCCCCAGATCGTTGGTGCGGAACCAGCGCCGGCCGCCCTCGGTAACGAACCCGGCCGTGGACCAGCCGGCGCCTTCCTCCCGCATGGTGGGCGATGACGAATCACGGGAACCGGCGTGGGTCGCGGGCGTGGGAATGGTCGAGTCAGGCTCGGCGGCCTCCACGTACCCCAGCGCCAAGGTCTCCCCGGCGATCGCGATCCGGCCAGAAGGATGAAGCTCGACATCGATGCCGTCGAGGGGAACGCCATCGTAGACGACTCCGCCGCATGTCTCGGCGCAGCCATAGGTGGTCACGACCCGGATGCCAAGGTCATGGGCTGCGGCGATCAACGAGGGATCGGCAGCCGCGCCGCCCACCAGGATGGCGTCGAAGGCAGCCAGACAGGTGCGCAGGCCGGCCGGGTCCGGGGAGGTGGCCGGCCTGCCCGGCTGGGCGGCACGCACGAGCCGGGCGAGCTGGGTGGGGACGAGCGAGACGTAGCGGGCCCGGGGCGATCCCGATGCGTGCCAAGCCGCGAGGAAACCCGCAGCGGTGAAGGGTCCCGGAGGCATAAGCACGGGGTCGTGGCCGGCGAGCAGCGAGCGAACGACCACGTTGAGCCCCGCGATGTGCGTCGTCGGAAGCGCGAGGAGCCAACGGCCGGCGCCGCCGAGACGGCGCGCCGAAGCGCGGGCGGACGCTTCCATGGCGCCTGTTCCAAGAGCCACGGTCCTCGACCGTCCCGTGGAGCCTGAGGTGGCCACGGTCACCGCTGTCCCCGTGGCCATGAACGGGGGGCCGCCGGCCAAGGCGACTCGCACTGGCGCCCAGGGGTCAGGTGCGCCATCGGCCGCGTTCGCTGAGAGCGATGGCGGCGCGCCATCCCTGTTCATGCCTGCGAGGCTAACGTCTTATCCCCGTGGAACGGGCGCGCCATGAGGCCCCGGCATGCACGGGCGCCTAGCCTAGGGGGTGGCATCTGCTCGACGAAGAGTGGTGCGCGCCATGGACAGCACAACCTCAGAACCAGGAATAGGCAGGGTCATGACAACCAGGACACCTCCCCGGCGGGGCGCGACCTTGTGGGCGCTCGCGGCCGTGGTCGCTGTGACGTTGGCGGGTTGTGCGGGTGAGGCAAGCGAGGAGCCGACTCCCGCGCCGACCGTCACCGAGACGTTCACACAGTCCCCGGCGGCGGTAGACAAGAAGGCGCCGCCGGCGCCCGCCCAGACATGGCCGCTGACGGGCGTGCCGGGCGAGGTCGCCGACCGCCCAGCGGTCGCCGTCAAGATCGAGAACTCGCCGGAGTCCCGTCCGCAGACTGGCCTTGAGGACGCCGACATCGTGTGGGAGGAGATTGTCGAGGGGGGGATCGCTCGGTACATCGCGGTGTGGCATTCCGTCATGCCCTCTGAGATCGGACCGATCCGCTCCATTCGTCCTATGGACGGCAACATCGTCGGCCCACTGCACGGGCTGATGGTGTGTTCGGGAGGCAAAGCTCCGTTCATCGCGACAGCGCGCGATGCGGAACTCCAAGTCCTCACCATGGATGGTGGCGATCGGGGGTTCTACCGGGTGAACACGCGCCCGGCCCCGCACAACGTGTACGCCGACCCGGCCGATTTCCTTGCGCAGGCGGACACCAAGCACTCGGCGTCGCCGGTTCCCCAGTTCGCCTATGCGCCCAGCATGTCGGTGGCATCGGCGGCCACCGCAGGCGCTGATGCACCCACGATCGCCGTCGCTATGTCCGGTGGGGCACACCCGGCGTGGACCTGGGATCCCACCGCGGAAGTGTGGGAACGCTCCGAGGGCGAGAATCCCGCCGAGGCCGCTTCCGGTACACGGTTGACCGCCGCCAACGTCGTGGCGATGAAGGTTGACGTGCGCACGGCCCAGGGTCGCGACCCGGCAGGCAATTCGATTCCTGAGTCGATCGTCATCGGCGAAGGCACCGGCTTCGTCGCCTCAGCAGGCAAGATTCTCCACATCCAGTGGTCAAAGGAGTCGGCCACCGCCGTGGCCGCTATCACCGACGATGACGGCCACCCAGTCACCCTCGCGCCGGGTCCCACGTGGGTGGAGTTGGTGCCAAGCAACGGATCGTGGGAGACGGTGGGCGGCACCGAGCCGAGTCCCTCGACCAGCACCTCCGGTACTGCCGGCGCGACAGGCCCGGGAGCGTCGGCTAGCGCGGGTGTGTCGGCCAGCGCAGAGACCTCGGCCAGCGCCGGTGCACGCGGGTCGGGCGTGTCGCCCGGCGCGAGCCCCAACCGGTCCGCACGGACCTCGGCGAGTCCCACCGCGGCGACGTCATCGAGGCCCACGTCCAGATAGTTCCCCTGGCCGCAGGTCCGCGCCTTGCGATGTATCCCACGCAGAAACCATGTTCATGCGACGGATTTCCGGTTCGGGACACTAGGCGGGCATGCGCAGTGTCCTTACAACACGTGATCGCGGTAGGGCTCCCAGTCGGGGCTCCGATGGGCGAGGAAGGCGTCGCGGCCCTCGGTCGCCTCGGCCGTCGCGTACGCGAGCCGAGTAGCTTCGCCGGCGAAGAGCTGTTGACCTGCCAGACCGTCGTCCACCAGGTTGAACGCGAGCTTGAGCATCCTGATAGCGGTGGGTGACTTGTGCGCGACCGTGTGCGCCCACGCCCAGGCGGTGGTCTCCACCTCACCGTGCGCGACGGCGGCGTTGGCGGCACCCCACGCGACGGCCTGGTCGGCGGTGTACGGCTGGGCGAGGAAGAAGATCTCCCGCGCGCGCTTCTGCCCCACCTGGCGCGCCAGCAGCCCGGCGCCGTAGCCGGCGTCGAACGATGCCACGTCGGCGTCCGTCTGTTTGAACCGGCCGTGGTCGCGGCACGCGAGTGTCAAGTCCGCGACCACGGCCAAGGAGTGCCCGCCCCCGGCGGCCCAACCATCCACGACAGCGATGACAACCTGCGGCATGGTCCGCACGATCCGCTGGACTTCCAAGATATGGAGTCGACCCGCGCCGGCCCTGCCTGCCGACGATTCCGGCCCATCCCTGTCCTCGTAGCCACGCCGCGTGCGGTGACGTTGGTCGCCGCCCGAGCTGAACGCCCACCCACCGTCCTTGGGGCTGGGTCCGTTCCCCGTCAGGAGGACCGTGGCGACAGTCGGGGTGCTCGCGACGTGGGTGAGGACATCGATCAGTTCGTCGACTGTCCGTGGGCGAAAGGCGTTGCGGACTTCTGGGCGGTCGAACGCCACGCGGACCACGGGCAGATCGCGGACCCGCTCGGGATCGGCCCGATCGACACCACGGTGAAACG
>JAISBQ010000025.1 GCA_031266115.1 Bifidobacteriaceae bacterium | reverse complement strand
GTTGACATCCCTGCGCTACTATTCGTATGCGACCAGTGGTATGCGGAACGTGTCGGTATGGCTTCCTGAGGGCTATGACGCCAACCGGGCCACGCCGTATCCGACGTTCTACATCTCTCACGGCGGTGGCGGGAACGACACGGACTGGATGACCCAGGGGATGGTCCAGAACATCGTAGGTAACGCGATCCGCAACGGCTACGCGCAGGACATGGTGGTGGTCGCACCAAACTTCAACGGTTTGCCCGGTGGGAACGTCGGGCTCGCGCAGGAGATTCGCGACTCAATTGTTCCGATGGTAGAACGGCAATACAATGTCTCGCGTGAGGCGAAGGATCGGGCGTTGGCCGGCCTGTCGATGGGGGGCGCGCGGGCTGTGTCCGCCCTGCACGAGGCCACGGACGTGTTCGGGTATTACGCTATCTGGTCTCCTGCCGGAGCGTACGTAGCCCCGACAGACGAGCAGCTCTCGAGGATGCGTGAGGTTCTGGGCCTTCAGATCGGCGCCGGTGTGCAAGACTATCTCGGGAATATCAATACCGGGACGCAGAACCGAATCAACGAATACCGAGCGCTGGGCCTGGAAGTGGTGGACCGGATGATTCCAGGAATCCACTCATGGGATTATTGGCGCGGCGCGTTGGATGAGTTTGTCAAGGATGTCGCGTTCAAGAAGACCGCGACCGAGATCACCCCGGTGATCGGCGCGAAAGCGTGGTTGCCGGTGACACTATCGGCGACGGTTGCGTCGCTGTCAACCAGCGCTGTGGCGCCTACAGGGACGGTGACGTTCTATGTTGGGTCGTCGAGTGGCGAGAAGTTGGGTGTGGGTCAGGTCGCTGCTGATGGGGCGGCAACCATCTCGACGCTGCTGCGTGAGGTGGGCCCGGCGACCATCGTCGCCGTCTATTCGGGCGATGAGTTGGCGGGCGGCTCCGTTGGAGAGCTCGCCATCGACGTCGCGAGCGGTCCGGTCAACCCGTTGCGACTCGGTCCGACCGTGGCGCGAACCGACACAGCTCCGACCGGTCATGAGGTGACGTTCCGCTATCAAGCTCCGACCGGCATCGAGCTGGTCCGGATCTACGGCGAATGGTCTTTCACGAATCCGGCGTCGATGGCGGCGAACAACTATGTTGCCGACTATCGGGCGGGAGCGAATTGGCGGCCCGGTGACGTGCCGGCCGGTACCGGCTGGAACGGGGGTTGGCCTACGTGGGACATGACCCTTGTGGATGCCCAGAACAGGATTTGGGAGTTCACCACCCCGCTTCCCGCGGGCACCTTCTCCTACCGCTACTCGGTGTGCACCGGTGCGGGAGGCACGGGCTGCACCAACGCGACCGACCCGGCCAATGTGCCGTGGTCCAACACGGCGGCGGGCGCCGGCTCCTCTGCCCAATCGCTCTCGCAGGTCTACGTGCCAGAATCGAGCGCCTTCCCGAGTGAGGATCTCTCCTTCCAGGCGCCGCCCGCTGCGGCGGACCGCGGCACGCTGAGCCCCGTCACCTACGAGTCGTCGCTGTCGGGTGGCGCTCGCAAGGCGGTGGTGTGGCTGCCGCCGAACTACGATCCCGCTCGGGCCGAGCCGTATCCGACGCTGTATCTGTCCCATGGTGGCGGTGGTAACGAGACGGATTGGGCCACCCAGGGTGTCGCCCAGAACATTCTCGCGAACGCCATCGCCGACGGGCGCGCTAAGGACATGGTGCTCGTGTTGGTCACCTATGTTTCCTTGACTGGCGGCAACGCGGATGCCAGCGCGATCCTCTTGGGAACGGAACTCAAAGACTCGCTGATCCCGTGGATAGAGTCCCATTACAACGTGTCCACCAGGATGGAAGACCGCGCGTTGGCCGGGCTGTCACAGGGCGGCATGGCGGTTTCTGAGTCCGTGGCCACCAACCCCGGCCTGGTCGGATATGTCGGAGTCTGGTCCCCCAAGGATGACCCGAATGCCGCCATCGGCGGCACGGATTTGTACAACTTGACCGAGGAGGAGAACGGACCGGGATTGCGCTCCCCGCTGGTCATTCAGCTCGGAGCGGGCACCAATGACCGTAGGTCGCAGCCGGCCAACTTCCCCGGACCCGGCGCCGTTGCTCCAATATTGGCCGACACCTACAGGTCTCTCGGTGCCAACGTCATCGAGCAGTATCGCGAGGGCGTGCACTCGTGGGATGTGTGGCGTTGGCTGTTGAACGAGTTCATTTCTTCCGTCGCGTTCAAGGACGCCACACCCCCGGCGCCGGTTCACTTGGGTCCGACGGTGAGCTACACGGGCGAGGCTCCCACGGGCTATGAGGTGACGTTCCGGTATGAGGCGCCAGATTCGGTGTCCTCGGTGCGGATCAAGGGCGAGTGGTCCTTCGGCAATGCCGACGGCATCGCCGCCGACCAGACCAACCCGAACCCGCACTACGGCTCGACATGGGAGGCAGGAGACTTCCCGCTCTCGGCGCCCAACGTCGGTTCAGCGGCCAACTGGCCGGTGGCGGATCTGGTGAAGAACCCGACCACCGGCGTGTGGGAGTACACCACCCAGCTTCCGGCGGGCACGTACACCTACGCCTTCTACCTGAACTGCAACGGAAACGCACCGTCGTTGTCGGGTTGCAGCGCGCAATCCGACCCCGCCAACCCGCCATGGTCGACGGCCGGCTCGTCGGAGCCTAACTCGCAGGTCTATGTGCCCACAGGCGGGGAGTTCGACACGGGCGACCTGAGCTGGCAGGACCCGAACGGTGCGGTCGGCAAGGGCACGGTGACTCACGTCATCTACGGCTCGCCGGGCCACACCAACCCGAACGGCGTGAATTACGCCACCATCTACACCCCGCCCGGATACGACCCGGCTGGCGGCGTGGAGTACCCGACCTTCTACCTGGTGCATGGTGGCGGCGGCAACGAGATGGATTGGAGCACACAGGGCGCTGCGAAGGCGATCCTGGACAACCTCATCTCCAGCGGCCAGGCCCAACCCATGGTTGTGGTCATGCCGAACAACCCGACCACGGCGGACCTTCTCGGCAACCTCATCCCGTACGTCGAGTCGCACTACGCGGTGTCGACCGATCCGCAGTGGCGCGCCTATGCGGGCCTGTCGGGCGGCGCCACCACGGTGCAGGACATCTTGTTCCACCGGACCTCGACGTTCGGCTACTACGCGGTCTGGTCCGCCCCCCGTGGGGCACCCACGCAGGCCGAGGCGGCGAACCCGGCGCTCAAGGAGCTGCTCGGCCTCCAGGTCGGCGTGGCCATCCAGGACCTGGGAGGCGCCGCGCAGGCCAACACCACGCTTGAGCAACAGCTCCTCGACGATGCCGGCGTGTCGTACCGGAAGTACAACACCAACGGTGGGCACAACTGGGCCTGGTGGCGTGAGGCGATGGGTGACTTCGTCACCGAGGTCGCCTTCCGCGACGCTGGCGTCACCGTGGCTGCGCCCGCGGGCGTTAGGCAGAACGCGCTGACGACTGTCCGTGCGACCGTTGCCCCGCTCGCCGCTAGCGTCGTGCCAACCGGCACGGTGACATTCACCGCCGACGGAGCAGTGTTGGGCGTCGCGGACATCGCTGCCGACGGCGTGGCCGCGGTCTCCGTGGTCTTCCCCCAGTCCGGTTCCGTCGAGTTGAAGGCCGCCTACTCAGGTGACGCGCTCTTTGACCCGGCTGAGACGACATCGGCCATCACGGTCGCGGCGGGGAACCCCAACCCGCTCAACCTTGGCCCAACGATCCGCTACACGGGAACCGGGCCCACGGGCTACGCGGCGACTATCCGCTATCAAGCTCCCGCGGGCGTGACCAGCGTCTCCATCTACGGAGAATGGGCATTCGCGCAGCCTGAGGACATCCGCTCCAAGTTCGACGCGGATTGGCATATGGGCGACGATTGGCGGCCTGGTGACACGGTGGGTCAGGCGGGCGTGTGGCCATCAACCCCGATGGTCCAGGGTCCAGACGGTGTCTGGGAATACACGACAGCGCTTCCCGCTGGCGTGTTCAGCTACGGGTTCCTGCACAATTGCCAGACGCAGGGCGGCTCGTGCATGCAACAGCCCGATCCCTACAACGTGCCGTGGTCCAACCTTCCGGGCATGGCTGACCTGGGCGTCGCCGCACAGCGCATGTCCCAGATCGTGGTGCCCACCTCTACCCTGTTCCCGACCCCGGACTTCTCGTTCGCGCAGGCCGTGGCAACGGGGACAGGTGGCACGCTGGTTCCGATCCGGTACAACTCACCGGCGTCGACGAGCCCAGCAGGCCAGCACAACCTGGTGGTCTACCTGCCGCCGGGCTACGACCAGTCCCGCGCCAAGCCGTATCCGACGCTCTACCTGTCGCACGGTGGGTCAGGATCCGAGTCGGACTGGGCCACTCAAGGGCTCGCGCAGAATATCCTCGACAACGCGATCAACTCCGGTGCCGCGGAACCGATGGTTGTCGTCATGCCGAACTTCAACGGTCTGCCCAACGGCAACTCCGGGCTCTACCAGGAGATCCGCGACAATGTCATCCCGCTGATTGAGGCGCGGTACAACGTCTCGACGTCTCCTGACGATCGCGCGATGGCCGGCCTGTCCGCTGGAGGTGCCCGGACCGCGATGGCGCTCCACGAGCAGGCGTCGCTGTTCGAGTACTACGGCATCTGGTCGGGTGGTGGCTTCTACGCTCCACCAGCCGACAACCAGTGGTCGGCGATGACGCAGGTCACCGCCGTACACATTTCGACCGGTACCGAGGATTGGCAGAACTATCCGATCAACGAGCAGTCCTACCTGCGCGCTGCCGATTACGCCGAGCATGGTGTGCCCGTGGTCGAATGGAATGTTCACGGCATTCACTCGTGGGATGTCTGGCGCCAAGACCTCAACGACTTCATCCGGAACGTGGTGTTCCAGGGTGCGCCCACCGCGCCGGTGGCACCGGTGACGACGCCTGTGGTGTCTCATACGGGTGTGGGTCCGACGGGGTATGAGGTGACGGTGAGGCTTTATGCTCCGGGTGCTGACCAGGTGGAGATTTATGGTGAGTGGGCGTTCACGCAGGCTGATGGGACGAGTTTGGCTCCGTCGCATGATGGGAACGGTTGGGTTCCTGGTGAGATTCCGGCTGGTGGGTCGTGGTGGTGGGCGTCGATGACGGATCCGGATGGTGATGGTGTGTGGACGTATACGGTCCCGTTGCCGCCGGGTGTGTTCTCGTATGGGTTGTATGTGGATTGTCCGGCCCGGACGCTCAGTTGTCGGATCGCGGATCCGTCGAATGTGCCGTGGGCGAATGGTGATGTTCCGCAGGCGGCTGGTGCGACGACGCAGGTGATGTCTCAGGTGTATGTGCCGACGGATCCTGAGTTCTCGAGTGAGGACTATTCGTATCAGGCTGTGCGTGTGGGTCCGAAGGGTGTGTTGACGGCGTTGAGGTATTTCTCGCCGGAGTCGACGAGCCCGGTTGGTTCTCATCAGGCTGTGGTGTATACCCCGCCGGGGTATGATCCGGATCGTGTGGAGCCGTATCCCACCTTGTATTTGTCTCATGGTGGTGGCGGTAACGAGACTGATTGGGCTGCTCAGGGTCGTGCGAACGTGATCTTGGATAACGCGATCAATGCTGGTGAGGCTGCTCCGATGGTGGTGGTGATGACCAACTTCAACGGTCTGCCGAACGGGAACGATGGTTACCGGGCTGATCTGATCGGTCGTGTGATCCCAGCTATCGAGGCTGCGTACAACGTGTCCACTGATCCGGCGGACAGGGCGTTTGCTGGTCTGTCGGCTGGTGGGTCGCGTGCGTTCAATATTTTGTTGAGCCAGGCCGAGGAGTTCGGGTACTTTGGTATCTGGTCCTCGGGTGGTAGCGCACCGGATCTGACTGCGGACCAGGTCGCGAAGATTCGCGGGCTGGGTGGGATCCAGTTCTCTGCTGGGTTGAACGAGAATGCTGGACTGACCATGCCGGTCCGTGCGGCCGAGTATGAGGCCGCTGTGCCAGGGCTCGACATCGCCGAATATTATGTTCCCGGAGTCCACGCCTGGGCCGTGTGGCGTCAAAGCCTCAACGACTTCATCCGCAACCACGCCTTCAAAGACACACCAGACCAACCCACTACACCGGTGACGAGCCAGGCGTTGGAGGCATTGGCGAATGTCGCAGGTGCGCTGAATGAGGACCTCTACACCCAGGCCTCGTGGGCCGCGTTGCAAGGAGCGGTGAGTTCCGCCCAGGCGGCGCTGTCTAATCCGAACGCGACTCAGGGCGACATCGACGCTGCTGCCGCTGCTCTCAGTGGGGCGATTGCCGGTCTGATCCCGGCGCCCACCGCTCCTCCGGGCAGCGGGGCCGGCGATAGTGGGCCACTGAGCGCCCTGGTGACTGGTGTGTCCACGCTGCGAGCTGAGAGCTACTCGCAGGCGACCTGGGCGGCTCTGCAAGCCGCGCTGACTGGGGCTAGGGCGGTCACCGCCAACCCCGCCAGCACGCAGGCCGAGTTGAACGCGGCCCTTGCTGCCCTCAACGCGGCTTTGGCCGCCCTGGCGCCAGCCCCGACGCCAGCGCCAACTCAGTCGAGTCCGGCTCCCTCGGAGCCGGGGGTTGTAGATCCAGGTCCGGTGGTCGATGCCGCCGCAACGCTGGCTGCCAAGACAGCCCTGGGGTCTGTGGTCACGCAGGCGGAATCCCTGGTCTCCGGCGGCTACACGGCCGAATCGTGGGCCGCCTTGCAAACGGTTCTATCTGCGGCCAAGGCCATCGGTGGAGATCCGGCTGCCGGTGCCGCTCAGGCGCAGGCCGCCATCGTCCAGCTGTCCAAGGCATTGGCCGGACTGGTCGCCCAGGCACCGGCTCCGGTGACTGGGCCCGAAGGGAGCGTCGCCACCGTCTCGCTGGTGAAGGCCGGCCAACGGGCCGTAGTCTTGGCCAAGGGACAGAAGATCACGATCGCTGCGCTGGCCTACACCGACACCGGTGCCAAGGCAACGGTGAGATGGTCCTCCTCAGCCAAGTCGGTCGCCACGGTCAGCTCCACCGGGATGATCACGGCGAAGAAGGCCGGCAAGGCCACCATCACCATCAGGGCGGGTGCGAAGAACACCACCCTGAAGGTCACGGTCCTTGCGAAGAAGCCATCGGCAACAGTGAAGAAGGTCACCGCCACCGTACCCAAGACCCTGCGGGTTGGGGACAGCGGCACCGTGATTCCGACCTACTCCCCGGCCCGTGTGGCCAAGGTGAAGGTCACCTACACCAGCGCTAATCCCGATGTGGTGTCTGTTGACAAGACTGGGCGCCTGCTCGCCAAGCAGGCCGGCACAGCCAAGATCAGCGTCAAGGCTGGCGGCAAGACCAAGGTCTACACCGTGGTCGTCTCCTAAGGATCATCGTCGGGAACCCATATCTCTCGTTATGGCAGGGGTTCCCGAGCAGGGGAGAGGCGCCCGGCGGGCAACGGACATCGTGCCTGCCGGGCGCCTCGGTGCCTCGGGGTCCGCGTGTGTCCTGGCCGGTAGACGTGACCCGACGGACGGTCTGTCATGCGATCGCCGGGGTTCCAGCAATTTCGCCACGATTGATGCGAATGTGGTGGATTTCGAACAATGATGACGCGTTTTTGGGTGTGGATCAGCGGTGAACCGCCGGTTTAGACTCGCTGACATGATCCTGCGCGATGAAGCCGGTGCATTTCTTCGCTCTCGCAGGCGACGGCTCGACCCCGATCGCATGGGACTTGCCGGCGGCTCATCCCGGCGCCGCGTGGGGGTCAGACGCGCCGAGGTGGCGATGCTGGCGTCGATCTCGACGCAGTACTACACGCGGATGGAGCAGGGCCACCTGGTCGGAGTGTCGGATGAGATCTTGTTGTCCGTAGCTGAGGTACTCAAGCTCGATTCCGCTGAACGCTGGCATCTGCTGGGATTGGCGCGCGGCCAACGGTCCGCGCGGTACCGCGCCTGGACCTCGGTAGACCACGTGCGTCCCGAGATTCAACTGGTGGTCGACTCGATGGTCGCCCCGGCGATGGTGCTGCGCCTCGGGGCCGATGTGATCGCCTCCAACGAAGCCGCTCGCGCTGCCTTCAGTCCGCTGTTTGGCTCGCCGCTCCAGCCACCCAACAACGCGCGATTTGTGTTCCTAGATCCGGCCGCCCGCCGTTTCCTGCCGGACTGGGAGGCGGAAGCCGACATCGTCGCCGCGATCCTGTACACACGAGCCGCTCAATACCCCGATGATCCGGTCCTCGCCGCAGCTATCGCGGATCTCACGGAACAAAGCCGAGAGTTTGCGCAGCGGTGGAAGACCTATCCCGTCATGTCCTCGCCGCGACGGGTTATCGCCGTGAACCACCCGCTGGGGGGGCGCATGGTCTTCCTCAACGAAACTCTGGCCGACACCGGAAGCCAAGGCCAGTACCTGGTGGTGCGCGTTCCGGCGCCAGGAACCGGCACAGCCGAGGCGGTCAGTGACCTGATTGCGCGGATGGGGGGGGGGGGGGTCCTCAGCGATCGAGGGCGGCCATGAGGCACACTGACCGTGACGGGAAGGGCGGCATGCCGCTTCACGCCGGATCGAGCATGGTCGCCAGGCGCGCAAGGGCGGTGGCCGTGGGCGTGCCTGGCGCGGCCGTTTGAACGTTGAGGACAAGCCCGGGATCGCTGGGAAACGCGAGAACCTCGAAGTCGAGGGTCATGGGGCCCACCAACCGGTGGCGCAGGAACATGGCACCGGACGTGCCAGCGCCGACATCGTACCGATCCCAATAGGACCGAAACGTCTCGCTTTGGGCGATGAGGTCGCAGATCAGCGCCGCGAACGCCGGATCGGCGCTGTGGCGAGCGTAGGCGGCATGCACCAAAGCCGCCAGCCTCGCTTGATGTACGGTCGGGTCAAGCGCGGCCCGGTCGGCGTCTGGGTCGAGGAACGCGAAGCGGACCGGGTTGGGCGGCTGGCAGGTGCTGGTGAACATCTCCTCATGTACTGCCTTCGCCATACGGTTGGCGGCCAGCACGTCGAACACGTGGTTCATGACCCACGCCGGCGGGTCGATAGCGTCGAGGAACTGGAGTATGTGGGGGCGAAGACGTGTCGACACCGCCGCGCCGTCGGTATGCCCGGACTGGGCATGGGTGAGCGCGCTGAGGTATACGGTCTCGGATGAGGTGAGCCTGAGCGCATCGGTGAGTCCAGCGAGCACCGCATCAGAGACCCCGGATAGGTTGCCGCGCTCAATGCGGTTGTAATACTCGAGCGAGAGGCCGGCCAGGTGTGCCACCTCTTCGCGCCGGAGCCCAGGGCGCCGGCGCCGGCCCGAACGGGGCAGGCCAGCATCGGCGGGCGTGAGCCGATCGCGGTGCGAACGCAAGAAGCGCGCGGCCTCGGCGACGGTGTCCGTGTTCTGGGTTGTCATCGAGCCAGGTTACTGGCCGCATGCCGGCTCGCTGCCTCGTGGGTCGCTTACTGATCCGGCGAAGCGTGCGTTCTTGCAGGTCGTCCAGTTGGGTGATGAGTTGGTGAGGCGTGATCATGCGGTGCCGCCTTACTGTGACTTCGCTGATCGGATCGCTGGCTGGGGGCCGCGCCGGGGTGCGCCGTTAGTGGGTGAACTGGTCGACGCTGTGACCTGGGGTGATGCGGGATGCCGGGGTGCGGCATTGTCTGGGGGTGTGCCGGACCCGTGCCAACACGGGTGGTGGGGGTGTGTTGGCACGGGTTTGGCACTCGTGTCCGGTGGGGCGGACATGGGTCGACGCTGTGACCTGGGGTGATGCGAGATGCCGGGGTGCGGCATTGTCTGGGGGTGTGCCGGATCCGTGCCAACTCGGGTGGTGGGGGTGTGTTGGCACGGGTTTGGCACTCGCAGGACGGGCACCGAGAGGGTTCGGTCCGCGACCCCGACCCAATCCCAGGCACCACGGTCGGCAGGGGTCAGATGACCAAAGTCCTAGCGCCTCGGCCACCCACCGCCGAGGGTGACCAAAGTCCGCCACTAGGCTCGCTCCCATCACGTCCGACGAAGGTCCACTCCGGCGCCACCGGGGTGGACCGCGTGCGCGGTCGTGCGTGGCGTCTGCGCCCGGCAACGTCGATTGACGTCGTCGCTGCGGCTGCCCCCGTCACCGAGGACCAAGCACCGTCCCCGCGCCCCGGACGGCCGGGATCTGAGACGAAAGTCCGTCCTCGCCGAGCAATGGCAGCGGCCGCGACGAAAGTCTCCCCTCGGTCTGCTGAGGACAAAAGCCCCCTTGACCAGGGAAAATGTGCGCCCGCTCTGGTGCCGCGGGCGCCCGTAGGCCTCGCCGGCAGACCAATCTTGACCTCATTGACCTGGGGGAACGCCCCCACCCGGGACGCTTTGCCCGGCAACCCACCGGGGCGGCGGTGCTTGGATTGATCCATCCACGCAAGCACGGATAGGGGGGAAACCCGTGACCTGCACTGAGGCGCCTACAGCCATCAGCGTTGACTTCAGACCTTTGCTGCCTACTGACCACGATGTGCTCCTTGAAGCGATCCTGGCCAACCTGAGTTGGTACGTGGACCTGTTCCACACCGAGGGCGTCGCCTTCGGCCACCATCTGGCTTCCTATGCCGACCTAGAGCCGCAAAACGGGGACTTCGGCATCCTCGCTCATCTCGCCGACCACTGGGTGGGTGTGACGTGGCTTCGCTTCTTCTCCTCCGCCGACCACGGGTATGCCTACGTGGCCGACGACGTTCCCGAACTTGGCGTCTGCGTCCGCAAGGCCGCCCGCCGGCAGGGTCTGGGGCGCGAACTGCTTACCCGTTCGCTGTCGGTGGCCGCCGCCGGCGGATTGAGGGGCGTCAGCCTGTGCATCCACCGCGACAACGTGGCGCGCAGACTGTGCGACGAGATGGGGTTCACCGAGTATTCGCGGACCGACGGGCGCATCACCATGCTCGCGGGCCGCGACGCTCTTGAATCAGCGGCGGCATCGCGCTCCCTGTCCCACATCATGTGAGGCACACTTGCCTCATGTGTGGGCGTTACGCCAATTACCACGCGCACCAGGCCGTGGCCCAGGCGTTCGGGATCGATCGAATCGAGGAGAGCCTTGCCCCCTCCTGGAATGTCGCTCCTACGCAGCAGGTGGCAGTCGTGACCGACGATGCCGCACCCAGCCCCGGCGGTCCGCCCGAGCGGGTGGCGCGCACAGCCAGATGGGGGCTGGTGCCGCCGTGGGCCAGAGACCCGACGAGCGGTCCGCTGCTGATCAACGCGAGATCCGAGACAGTCACCGTCAAGCCGGTTTTCCGTGTCGCGGCCTCGCGCCGCCGCGCCATCGTCCCTGCGTCGGGCTACTACGAATGGCGGGCCGACCCCGGCCGTCCCAAGGTCCCCTACTACTTGGCCCCCGACGATGACGGCCCCTTGGGATTCGCGGGTGTTTACGAATGGTGGCGGCCGGCATCGTCCACGGTTGGGGCGGCCGACGATCCAGCGGGCGGCGACGTGAGACGCGAATGGCTCGTCTCGGTGGCCATCGTCACCAGACCAGCTGCCGATGCCGTGGGGCACATCCACGACAGGATGCCCGTAGTGGTCCCCCCGGACATGGTGGGGTTGTGGCTCGACCCGTCGCTCACCGACCGCCACGAGGTCGCCGAGCTTCTTGCCGCCTTGCCGGCGCCAGCGTTGATGCCGCGCCGGGTCGCGAGGGCCGTGGGTTCGGTTCGCAACAACTACCCCGAGCTCATTGAGGAGATAGCGCCCCTCTGACGTGCGGGGCGGCATGACGGGGCGGCACGTCAACCCCGGTGGCCACCGCTCTGGTCGCGGCGCCCCGGCCCAGCGGCGTACCCACGCGAACCTCCGGCCTCGGGGAGCAGCAAATCGCGTGGGACCACCTGCCCTCCCGGGAGCCGAAGGCATTGCTAGCATCGGACACACGCGCGTGCTCAGAATGCCGCGCGGACTCAGGTCCGGCGCCGATGGCGGTACCGGGTGAATCGACGAGGTTCAGGGGGCATCGCATGGCAAATCCAGTGGACGTGTGGGCCGAGCCGACACTCGGTGAGAATCTCGCTCGAGCGGGGGTCACACGGCGGGACTTCCTGGCGTTCTGCGGGGCGCTGGCCGGGTTCTTCGCGCTTGGTGCGGGAGCGCCCAGGGCGAGCGCCGAGGACATCGCGGACAAGCTGGCCGCCGTCACCAAGCCGAACGTGGTGTGGCTGCAACTCCAAGAATGCACAGGCTGCATGGAATCGACGTTGCGGTCCGGCGGGACCACGGTGGAAGAGGTGGTGCTGCGGCTGCTGTCGGTCAACTACAACGAATTGGTCATGGCCGCCGCCGGTGATGGTGCCAACAAGGCCCTGGCGGACACCAACGCCGAGCCGCACATCCTCGTGGTGAACGGCTCTATCCCCCTGAAGGATGACGGCATCTACTGCACCATCGGCGGCGAATCCGCTGAAGAGGTCTTGCGCACGTCCGCCGAGAATGCCACGGCGATTCTCGCGGTCGGCGCCTGTGCGGTGTGGGGGTCGGTCCAGGCGTCCCGGCCCAATCCCACCGGCGCGGTGGGTGTGGACGCGATCATCCGCGACAAGCCGGTCATCAATGTGGCTGGGTGCCCGCCGATCGGCGAGGTGATCACGGCAACGGTTGCCTATCTCCTCATGCACGATGACGTCCCCAAGACCGACGCCGAATCCCGCCCTTTGTTCGCGTATGACCAGCGGATCCATGATTCGTGCCCTCGGCGGGCACACTTCGACGCTGGCCAGTATGTTCGGTCCTTCGACGATGAGGCCGCCCGCAACGGGTGGTGTCTGTACGAGGTGGGGTGCAAGGGGCCGAGCACGTTCAGCGCATGCCCCGTCTTCCAGTGGAATCTCCATACCAGCTGGCCGATTGGTGCAGGCCATCCGTGTATCGGATGTACCGAGAAGGACTTCTTCGACAGGTTTACGCCGTTCTACCAGGTGCTGCCCAATGTTCGGGGCTTCGGCGTCGAGGCGACGGCGGAAAAGATCGGATGGGGACTGGTGGGGGCCACCGTGGCCGGTGTCGCGGTCCATGCCGGCCTCACCGCGATCCGCCATGCGGCGAGTCGCAAGTCGGAGGAAGGCGAGCCGTTGCACGCGTTCGGAGACGAGCCCCACGGAAAGGCGGAATGAGCCATGGCACAGCGCGTCGTCATCGACCCGATTACACGCATCGAAGGCCACCTGCGCATTGAGCTTGAGGCCGATGGGGGGCGAGTCTCGAAGGCCTGGAGCGAGACCACCCAGTTCCGCGGCCTGGAGGAGATTGTGCTGGGGCGCGACCCCCGAGATGTGTGGGCCTTTGTCCAGCGGATCTGTGGGGTGTGCACGTCCGTGCACGCCATCGCGTCGATCTCGGCCGTGGAGAACGCCATTGGCGCGGTTCCTCCGCCCCAGGCGCGGCTGATCCGCGACATGGTTCTTGCCTCCCAGGAGGTCCAGGATCACGTCATCCACTTCTATCACCTTCACGCGCTCGACTTTGTCAACGTCGCGGCCGCTGCCGACGCGGACCCTGCGGCTGCCGTTGACTTTGCTCACCAGATCGGCTCCACATGGAAGGGCAACACCATCGAACGCATGACCGAGGTGCGAGATACGGTTCAGGCCATTGTTTCCTCAGGTCAGTTGAGCATCTTTACCGGCGGCTATTGGGACCACCCGGACTATCGGCTCCCCCCCGAGGCGAACCTCATGGCCGTTGCCCACTATCTGGATGCGTTGGAATTTCAGCGTTCAATGATCCGGATCGGGACGGTGTTCGGCGGGAAGAACCCGCACCCCAACTTCCTCGTCGGCGGCATGGCATGCACCATCGATCCGAATCGGAGCGAGTCGATCAACCAGGTTCACATAGACCAGATCGGCCAGTGGATTGCGGAGTCGGTCGAGTTTGTCACCGCGTGCTACGTGCCGGACGCGTTGGCGATCGCCGGTGTGTACAAGGACTACTTCGACATCGGGGCCGCCCAACCGAACTTCTTCGCCGTCGGCATGGCCGGGGCGACCTTCGCCGGGAATCCGGATGCCTCGTCCGTCGCGAACGCCCACACCGAGGTGCGGCCAGGCGTCTTGTTGGACGGTGACTTTGCCACCGTCCATCCCTTCGATCCATCCAAGATCGCCGAATGGGTTTCGTCGGCCTGGTACAGGTACCGCGGTGGAGACGTCGGCCTGACCCCCGATGTGGGGGAGACTACCGTCGCCTACACCGGTCCGAAGCCGCCCTATGCGTGGCTGGGCGACGGCACCGAATACACGTGGTGCAAGGCCCCTCGTTACGACGGCAGGCCAATCCAAGTGGGACCCGTCGCTCGTGTCTTGCTCGCATACGCCCAAGGGCACGAGCGTACCGTCGACATCGTTGACGATGCGGCGACCACACTCGGCATCAGTCTCGACCAGCTCAACTCGACTGCCGGGCGGACCTTGGCGCGCGCCGTCGAATGCCTGACCTCGGTGGAGATTCTCGCCCAGCGGACGTTCCCCGAATTCGTCAAGCGCCTGAAGGGTGGCGATATCGAGGTCTTCGACGGGACCAAGTGGGAACCCGGATCATGGCCGGCGACGGCGAGTGGACGGTCGTTTGTCGAGGTGGCACGCGGCAACCTGAGCCACTGGGTGGGGATCGAGGACGGCAAGGTCTCCCACTATCAGGCCGTCGTGCCGACCACCTGGCTCGCCGGGGGCCGTGACGCCGACGGACACCAAGGACCCTACGAGGAGTCCCTCGCCGGCGACGGTCAACACCCGTTGGTCGATCCCGCGCAGCCGCTGGAACCGTTGCGCACCATTCACTCGTTCGATCCGTGTATGTCGTGTGCAGTGCATGTGTTAGATGGCGACGGCCACGTGGTGCAGGCAGTGGCATCGTGACTGCCACCCACGCGGTCAGCGGTGCCGCGACGCCCGCGACGCTCACCATCGGTGGGGCATTCACCGCGGGACGGATCAACGAGGGCCATGTCATCGCGCTCGCGGCGGCGGCCCCCGTCGGAAGCATCGACCCCGTCGATGTCGCGTTGAACGATCTTGTCCATGCTGAATGGCCCGACCTCGCCACCCCACCCATCGACCCACGCGACGCGGACCCACCGACCCGCGAGCGTCGCCACGGTGTGAGGTTGGTCCGGGGATTTCCCCTGACCGATGAGGGAACCGCGGACCTGGTGGTCATGCGCGGCTCCATGGAAAGCGTCATGGCCCAGACCACGATCTCTCGCGGAGACCGCTCCAACGTCCGCCGGAACGCCGCGTGGGCCAGGCGACACGGATGGCGTCCGTTGGCTATCGCCACGGCCTCCCTCGCCCCTGACGGCACCATCGGCCCGTTCGCGCTCCAAGGATTCGTTGAAGTCGGTGTGGGAAAGCCGACACGCGATCCGGACCACTGGTCGGCGAATTGGGTGCGCCTATCCGTGTGGTCTGCGTCGCTGAGACTCCAACATTGGCTTAACGTTGCCGCCGTCTTTGTGCTGAGTTGCACCGGCTACATCATCATGGACCCGTTCTTCGGTCCCGAGGCCCATGCCGGCGCCGAGGCGGGGTTCCAGATGGGTGTGGTCCGGTTCATCCACGTCACGGTGGGATTTGTCTGGTTACTCCTCGGGGCGAGTCGGGTCGTCTCGGCCTTCGTGTCCCGCGACAAGCACCTGCGGTGGACCGAATGGTGGCCCTTGAAACGCAAACAGGATGTCCGCAACCTCGGCCGAGTGATGCAGTACTACGCATTCATCAAGACCGAATCCCCGCTATTCGTGGCCCACAATCCGTTGCAACACCTCACGTACGCTGGAGTCTATGTGGCCTGCGGAGTGCAGATGATCACCGGATTCTCGCTCTACGGGCTGTACCACCAGACCAGTCCGTTCTGGGCACTGGTGTCCACCCCCGTGCACTGGCTGGGAATTCCCGGCATCAGACTCATCCACGCGATGATGATGTTCGGCCTGTGGGCGTTCGTCATTGTCCATGTATATTTGGCTGTCCGCGCCGACTCGCTGGAACGCCACGGCGGCATTTCCTCCATGATCAACGGCGGTGTGTGGCTGCGGCGAGGCGCCAAGCCTGTGGACGCGCCGGAAATCGGATGACCGGCACCGCCACGGTGACCGTGCTCGGGGTCGGCAATCCGATCATGGCCGATGACGCCATCGGACTCGAGCTGGTGAGGCGCCTGGCTGCCGTCCGCCCCGACCCCCGGATCGAGTACGTGGATGGCGGCACCGGCGGGATGGCGCTGGTGCCGGTGGTGACGGCCGCCGATCGCCTCCTGGTGCTCGACGCGGTGGCGGGTCCGTATCCCGGAGCGGTGGTGGAACTGAGCGGCGACCAGCTACCCCGCCTGCTGTCCTCGCGCCTTTCTCCCCACCAGGTGGGATTGCTCGATGTCTTCGCCGCGGCCCGGTTGCTTTCCAGCGAACCGGAGGAGATCGCCGTGGTGGGGATTGTTCCCGAAGACGTGAGCATGCGCCTCGGTCTGACGGCGTCCGTCACCGCGGCGGTCGACGGCGCGGTGGAACTGGCCGCCCAGATGCTGGACCGCTGGCTCGTCCAGGTACCTGAGCAGGGGGCGTGAGGTGATGCCACAGTCAGGGTGCTGGCTGCCGCGTCTTGCCGGATCGCTTCGGTCTTCCCAGCTAAGCGCGGTCGGGCGTCACGTATTTGGTGGCACCATGGGACGCCCCGGGGATGTCGAGATCCGCGTACGCCACCTCGAACTCGCGGCCGCGCACCAGCAGGCCGCTGGGCGTGCCACACGTGGGGCAGGTCAGGGCATAGAACTGGTCCACCGGCTGTTCACCCGCGCACGCGGGGCACCAGACGGTGGCCTGAACCTCCTCGATGTCGAGGCGGGCGCCCTGCAGGGCCGTACCGGCGATGGCGATCGGCCACGCTCCGGTCAGCGCCAACGGGACCGCGCCGCTGAGTGTCCCCACGCGCAGCCCCACCGCCTCGACCCGCACCGCGCCCCGCCCGGCCCCCAGGCCGGCACCCGCGACCGCCCCGGCCTGCGCCTCCACGACGGCCCGCGCGGCCTCGCGCTCCACCGCCGCAACCACCTCCCGCAACAGCCCCAGCTCGTGCACCGGATCATCGTGGCACACCGCCATCCGGGGGCGGGCTCGTGACCACACGCCTCATTCTCGACGCGGCCCTCGATCCCGCCGGAGCGCGGATCGTGGTGGACCGCGGCCCGGACGGCACCGTTCAGGCCGCGCGGTTCGACATGTCTGGCCTGCCCCGTGTGGACACCATCCTGACGGGCCGCCCGGTGGTGGATGTACCGGCGCTTGTGGAGCGCCTGTGCGGCGTGTGCCCCACCGCTCACCACCTCGCGGGCATCCAGGCCCTGGAGGCGCTCCACGGCGTGGTCGAGATCCCGCCGGCAGCCGAGATAGTGCGCCGCCTCCTCCACCATGGCTCGGTCCTCGCCGTCCACGCGACCAGGTTCGCACTCGGCGACCCGGACGCCGCGGTCTTGCGCGGCCTTGCCAAGCTCGCAGCCGTGGCCGCCGGGTCGCCCGGACACTTTCCCGTCACCGCCATCGTGGGAGGGATCGCCGCGCCCGTCGCACCGGACGCCGTCGCTCGCTGCCGTGAGGTAGTCCCCGAGGCTTTGGTCGCGGCCCAGCGCCTCGCCCAGGCGGCGTTGGACGACAGGGTCGACCGGGATGGTTCGCGTGGCCACCGCTCCGGTGGCGGTGTGGCCCACTTCTCGGGTGCCGACGTGGCGCTGGTGGACCCGTCCGGCGCCCCTGACCTCCTCGGCGCCCACCTCAGGGCGGTGGCCGCGGACGGGACTGTGCTGGTCGATCGCGCCGAACCGGCCGAATGGGACACCCTGGTGGCCGAGGAGATCCCCGCCAGCTCCGCCCCGCGTCCCTACCTGGCGGCCTTCGGGCCCGATCGGGGTCGCTATCGGGTAGGCCCCGTGGCTCAGCTTCGCGTTGGGACGCTACGGACCCCCCGCGCGGCCGGTCTTCAGCGCGAATGGCGCGCGGCCGGGGGCGGCGCCCTCGCGGCACGGGCGACGATGGCGGTCCACGCCGTCGAGGCGATCAGCGGCCTGATCGACGCCATCGACCCGGATGACACCGACATCGCGGCCGCGAGGCCGAGCCTCGAGCCGCGCGCCGGTGTCGGTGTGGGATGGGTGGACGGCGCGCGCGGCGTGCTGGTCCACCGCTACGAGGTGACCGACGCTGGCACGGTGCGGGGCGCCATCGTCCTCACGCCGACGGCCCAGAACGAACCGTGGTTGGCTGACCTGCTGCGTCAGGAGATCGGCGATCCGCCTAACGGCCCACTCGCGGACGGCGGGTCCGTGGAGGCCGCGATCCGCGACGTGGATCCGTGTCTCCCCTGCACCGCCGCGCCCCCGGGCGCGATGGGGATTGTTGTCGAGACCCAGGCGCGAAAGGCAGGGACCTAACCATGTGTTTCGCGATTCCGGCGCAGATTGTCGAGATCATTCCCGGCGCCCTGCCGATGGCCCGGTTTGGCGAGGGGGTCAGGCCTGAGCGGTGCTGCCTGGCCTACGTCCCCCAGGCGAGGGTTGGCGACTACGTGTTGGTGCAGCGCGGGTTTGCCGTGGAGGTACTCGACGCTCAGGCTGCGGCCGAGTCGCTTGAGGCGTTCGCCCAACTCGGCGGCTAGGGCGCCTTGGTGTCTCGGTTTCTCGTACTTGAGCCGAGGAGTCCTCGGGGTTCCCACGAAGTACCGGACTGGAGCGAAGCATAGGTGAGGACACTTCGTGGTGTACCTCTAGCATCCTGGGAGGCCTTTCGGCGCCTTGCCGCCCGAGCCTGCCCCCACCCGGGGCGGCGGGCAATTAGCATAGGGCGCACCTGACCACCACCAAGGAGGGCCTATCCCATGTTCCGCAACGGCCTGCAACCCTCCCATGTCATCCTCATCCTCGTCGTCGTCCTGCTCTTGGTGGGATCGACCAAGCTGCCAGCGCTGGCGAAATCCCTGGGTCAGTCGTTGAAGATCTTCAAGAAGGAGGTCGAGGGCCTGACCGCGAAGAATGAGGATGCGCCGGACGACGGCGGCGCACCAGCGGGTGACGCAGGCGGCGGATCCAGCGGCGGTACGGGCGGTGGTTCGGGTGGTGGTTCGGCGGGCGAACCGCCGCAGGGCCCGGCCACGACGTCCGGGTAGGGCGTGGCTCGCACGAAGCGCCGGGTGGGGGGCGATGGCACGATGCCGGTGCGCGGCCACCTCGTGGAACTGCGCCGCAGGGTTCTTCTGGCGGGTCTTGGGATCGTGGTCGCGGCGGTGGGTGGGTGGCTGGTCTACGACAAGCTGCTTGGGGTTCTCATGAAGCCTTTGCGGCGGGCCGCGGTGGCGAACGACTCCGCTGTCACCCTGAACTTCTCTACGGTGGCCAGTTCGTTCGATCTGAAGCTGCAACTGTCGATGTTCCTGGGGTTTCTCATCTCGTGCCCGTGGTGGATGTACCACCTGTGGGCTTTTGTCAGCCCGGCGCTCAGCCGCCAGGAGAAGTGGCGCGCAGCGGGTTTCCTCACCGCGGCCGTGCCGCTCTTTCTGGGTGGGGCTTACCTGGCCTGGTGGGTGTTGCCCAATGCCGTCGAATTGTTGACGGCGTTTACCCCGGTCGATGCGGTCAATCTTATTGACGCGCAGTCCTACCTGACGTTCGTGATCCGGCTCATGGCGGCGTTCGCGTTGGCCTTCTTGGTGCCGGTGCTCATGGTGGCGCTCAATCTGGCAGGCGTGGTGAGTGCGGCGACCTGGGGCCGCGGATGGCGATGGGCGGTGTTCATCGCGTTCGCGTTTGCGGCGATGGCGTCCCCGTCGCCGGACGTGTTGACGATGTTCGTGCTAGCGATCCCGATCTGCGCCCTGTACGGGCTCGCCGTCGCGGTCGCCGCGCTCCACGATCGCCGGTCCGCCCGCCGCACGGCCGCCGAGGGCCTCGCCGTGTGACGAGTGTCGGGCTGGGGGTTGCGTATCCGCCTCACCGGGAACCACGTCGCGTGAGGCCGGGCGAGCGGCGGCGGGGTGTGGACTCGGGGCGGGCACCGGGCGAGCGGCCGATGCCGGTCCCATGCGCGAGGTGAGTGTGCTCGCGAGCGGTGTGGGTGCGCCATCGGCCAGCGCGTCGCGGACGATGCGCCGCGGGTCATACCGGCGCGGGTCAAGGGCATCCCAGTCGACAGTCCCGCGCTGAACTCCGAGCTCGCCCTCCACCTTGTCCTTGGTCTCGCCAACCGCGCGCGAAACCCGCCGGGCGAGGCGGCCGAGTTGCCGGGCGTAGTCGGGGAGCCGTGCCGGACCCACGAGGCCCAAGGCCAACACCAGCAACACCAGCGCCTCGGTCCCGTTGATGTCGAACACCGCCACAGCGTAGGCCCTGCGGGAGGACTTCCGCGATCGCCGTCGCTGCCAGCACGTGCTCGACCGGCGATTATCGCCGAGCCCAAGGGTTTGGGTCGTGGATTTGCCGTCCCGGGGACTCAAAGCCTTGGGCTCGGCGAGCAGAGTGAGCCCGTGCGCCTGGAGCGATTCGAACGCTCGACCCTCCGCTTAGGAGGCGGATGCTCTATCCACTGAGCTACAGGCGCTGGGGTGCCGCTGGGCACGCGGCGCGGCGAGGGACACTTTACCCGCCGTGTCCGGCGCCATCGCGCGCGCCTCCCACCGCGGACGGGTCTTTCGACCTAGCCTGGCGCCGTGCGGCCCGCCTTCTTC
The DNA here is from genome assembly GCA_031266115.1 of Bifidobacteriaceae bacterium. Lineage (GTDB taxonomy): Bacteria > Actinomycetota > Actinomycetes > Actinomycetales > WQXJ01 > JAIRRT01. The sequence goes on along the minus strand of JAISBQ010000025.1, from coordinate 17,611 downwards.
AATCCTCTCCGGCGTGCGGCTGTGCCCGAACCTGCGGGCCCCGACCAGTCTCCTGCGCCGTCCCCGGTTCCGCCCCGTGACCCTCGCCTCACGCAGGTCGCCGATGCCGTCAACCGCTGGCGCGTCGAATTGGTGCGGCTGGGTGGCGCCAACGCGATGATCGACATCGCCGCGCTGGGCGACAGCGTCCTGGACATCTCGACGGCCCATCCGTCGGGAATCGCCCAGCTCTATGCGGGACGCGGCACCCCGCTCACCAATCTGGTCCGGGAACGCAACTCCTTAACCGCTGCCCGTACTCGCGCCCGGTCGCTGCAACAGGTGGCGGACCATCACGCCTCGCGCTACGGCCTCCCACCCACCCACCTGTGCATTGGCATCGCCCTGTGGCTGGACTATCCGCCGGTGCCCGTGACCGACGATGCCGGCCCCCACCTCGCCGCCTCTGACGGCGAATCGGCGGTGGTGCCCCTGACCAAGCCGGCCCCTCCCGCTCCGATTCAACGCCGCGTCCCCGTGCTCCTGCGTCCGATCACCGTGGCGGACACGCCACGCGATATCGAGTTGACGCTGGAGCATTCGGTGGAGGTCAACCCGGTGCTGATCCGGGCGTTGCGCGCGCGGGGAGTCCCCGTCGACGCCGCCCAATTGGCGGCTGACGCGTTCAACGGCTTTTCCTTCAGCCCGCACCCCGTGCTGGAACGGTTGACGGCGCTCGGCAAGACCGTGTTGGCGGACTTCCGCATCAGAGAGAAGCTGATTGTCGGAGTCTTCGAGCATCCCGGCCAGCTGATTGTGGAGGATCTGGACGCCGCGCAGGATGTCCTGGCGAACCGCACCGTGGTGGCCGCCCTCGCGGGAGACCGCGGAGCCCGCCGGGCATTCACAGGTCAGAATCTGCCGGTCGTGGTCACCGCGGACCGTTCCCCGGATCACGAGCGCGGCATCGGCGACCTGGGCATCGCCCAGCAACACGTCCTCGACGTCGTCGCCGCCGGGCACTCGGTGTTCGTCGACGCGGCACCGGGTGCCCCTGCGGCAGCGACCGCGGCGGCCGTCATCGCCGATGCCATCGGCTCGGGCAAGTCCGTCCTGTACGTCACGGGCAACCGCCGTGCCTCCCATCCCGTGAACGCGATCCTGCGAGGGGTCGGCCTGGGCGAGGCGATCCTCGACCTGGAGCCGCGGCCCGGATGGCAGCGCGATGCCGTCGAACGCCTGCGCGACGGCTTGGACGTCGGCGCACCACAGCTGGATACCGCCGGGATCAGGCAGATCAGGTCCGCTCTCGCGGAACGCTCCCGCCAGATCGCCGAATACATCCGCGCCCTGCATGGTCCCAGGGACCCCTGGAACATCTCGGCCTACGATGCGCTCCAGGCCATCGCCCAGGTCACCGGCGATCGCCCTGGCACCCGTACCGCGGTCCGCCTCGACCAGAACGCCGCCATCGCCCTGCACGCCCAGGGCCTCGACGCGGCCCGCGAACAGATCGTGCGGTTGGCCACCCTTGGTGCGTTCCGCCTGCGCAAGGAGGACACGGCGTGGTACCGGGCCGACATTGTCGACGATTCCGGTGTCACGGCGGCGCTCACCCACCTCGACCGGCTGCGCCGCGGCGCCCTTGAGGCCACCGGTGGCCACATGCGGGCCGTGTCCGAGCAGAGCGGCCTCGGGGTGCCCGATTCGATGGATGCCTGGGGTGAACAGCTCGACATGCTGGCCGGGATCCGCCAGGCGCTCGACGTATTCAAGCCGATGGTGTTCGAGCGAGCGCCGGACCAGATGGTTGCCGCCACCGCGACCGCCGAATGGCGTCAGATGCAGGGCATCGAGATGGGCCGGATGGACCGCAACCGTCTGCGCAAACAGGCCAAGGACATGGTGCGGCCAGGCGTGGTGGTTCCAGACCTGCACGCTGCCCTCCTTCACCTCCAGGCCCAGCGCGAGATCTGGGTCCGGTGGAATCCGACCGGGGCCTGGCCCAAGCTGCCGGACAACATGGCGATGATCGATGCGGAATACCGAGCCGTGCGGGCCGACCTCGACGCACTGAACGCCATCGTCCCTCATGCCCAGGATGCCCCACCGCTCACGGCCCTGCCGTTGGCGGACTTGGCGACCCACCTGGACCGCCTGCAGGCCTCGCGGGGGACTCTCGTGTACCTGCCGGAGATCCGGATGTTGACCAGGCAACTCAGCGCCGCCGGCCTGGGGGAGTTGTTGGCGGATCTTCGCCACCGCCGCCTGGGACTGGCTCCCGCCCGGCCGGAGCCGGGTGCGGAGATGGACGATGCCGCACCCTCCATCCAGACGTTGCCTCCGCGCGATCGCGAAGCGGCCGAGTCGGCGGGATTCGAACTCGACCTCGCCTGGTGGAGTTCGGTACTCGGGTTCATTCTTCAATCCGATCCGCTGCTCAGCGCCTATAACGGCGACGCCCTGGCGGCACTGATCGATTCCTATCGCGAACTCGATCTCGCGCACATCGCGACCAAACCCGGACCGATCCGCGGAGCGGTGGTGGCCCGGCGGGATGAGGTCCGCCGCACCCACCCTGGCCAGGCTGGTGCGCTCGAGTCGATGAGCGCTGGAACTCCCCTACGGACCGTCATGGCGGTGTGCCCGGACATGGCGCTGGCGGCCAGGCCGTGCTGGATCACCGGCCCCATGCTGGTTCCCCTCGCCCTTCCGCTCGCCGAGGTGTCGGCACCGCTGGTCGATCTGGTCATCCTCGACGCTGTGGGACAGGTTTCCGTCGCCCAGGTGGTCTGCGCGCTGGCGCGTGCTTCCCAAGTCCTCGTCTTCGGCGACTCGGCGCGGCTGGCGGAAGGGCCGTCATCGGCGGCGGCCGCGCTGGCGGAATTCCTTCCCAAGGTGCCGTTGCCCGCGCCACCGTCCAGCCGCGATCCCCGCTTGACTCGGTTCCTCGCCGATCACGGATACCCGACGCTGGGCCGGCCACTGCCGCTGCCCTCCCGCGGGAGTCTCGTGACGTTCCGGGCCGTGGAGGGCGTCAGCCGTGTGATCCCCGAATCGGCGAGTGTGGAAAGCGCGGATGCCGAGGTGGATGCGGCGGTCCGCGAGGCTGTGGCGCACGTGCGTCTGCGTGGCAGCGAATCGCTGGCGATCGTGGCGGCCAGCTCCCGGCACGCCGATCGGGTGCAAGACGCCATCGACCACGCGGCGACCGGCGTGCCCGAATTGGCGGCCGCCAGGAGCCGCGACAACGTGGAACCGCTGGTCGTGGTGGGGTTGGAGCAGGTGGCGGGGATCGCCCGCGACGCGGTGATCTTCACGCCGGGGTTCGCCAAGACGCCGCACGGGCACGTGGTGTACGACTTCGGACCGATCGGCAGGGCAGGCGGCGACAGCCTGCTGCTGGACGCGCTCACGGCCGCGCGGCATCGGCTGACGGTGGTGTCGTGCCTCGCGGCCACCGATCTCGCCCCGGCCCGCCTCAAGGACCCGGGAACCAGGCTCTTTGCGGAGATTCTGGCGTTTGCGGCGGCACCGGCCGAGGTGACATCGCCCACCGGACGGGCCGGGGACGCGCTGCTGGCCGATATGGCGAACCGGATCACGGCACGCGGGTTCACGGTGGCCAGCCGCTACGGGATGCACGATGGCGCACGGATTCCCCTGGCGGTGTCCCATCCATCGGTTCCCGAGCGGGAACTGGTTGCGGTCTTGAGCGACGATCCCGACTTTGTCCGCGAGCCATCGGTGCGGGTCCAGGCACGGACGCGATCAGCGGAGTTGGAACGGTTGGGGTGGAGGACGGTCCAATCATGGTCACCAGCGGTGTTCATGGATCCCGAGGCTGAGGCCCGGACCGTTGTGGCCGCAGCATGGGAGGAACTGGAGCGGATGCGCCCGGGCATTCGCGACCCGCGCCGCTAGGGCTCAGCCAGGACGCTGAGCGGAACCGGAGTGTTTCTACGGCAGACCGGGTGGTTTCGGCGCGCCCCGACCGATAGATTTGGCATACGCGTGGCGTTGTCGCCCTTGGTGCTGCCCTGGGTACCCGTCGGTAGACGGCGCCTTCGTCCATCACCCTGACCACACTGCGCGACGGAGCAACCAGATGAGTAGTCCCCTCCGGCGAGGTTCTTTTTCGCCTGTCCTGACCCCCCGCAAGGCACTCGCGATGGCGGTGGCCGGAGCCATCGCCGCTGGAACCTACGGTGTGGCGAGTCTGGTTGGCGACGTCGATGCAGCTCAGGCGGCAGAGATCGCCGTGACCGCGCCCAGCGGTGGTGTGCTCGACACCAACCTCAACTGTGACGACCTGTACCTCGTGTCGTCGAGTCACACCTACCGGCTGGATGTCTCGGGAGCCTCCCCAGTGCCCACCGCGCTCTACCGGTCGTCTCACGACATGGACACGATGGCCGTGGGGCCCGCCCCACTCGAGCGCGGCGGCGATGGTCTACTCCACGCCTACCACTGGGCGTATGGCACGGCGCCGTCGGCCGGCCGGTCGGTGCTGGACATCGCGGCCGGGGCGTCGGTAGGAAACACGATCACGGTTCCCCGCCCGGATTCCACCGCAGGGCAAGGCTGGTCTGGCGGCGAAGCCAACCAGATCACCGGCGAGATCTACTTCTCGGGCTTCGAGGACACCTACCTGTCGGGGAACTACCGGTTGATGAAATATGACCCGGTCGATCCGGCCCACCCCTATGTCCAATCGGGCCCGCTGGTGCCCAATACTCCGTCCGATGAGTTGTCCGGCCAGTCCGCCGGCCGAGTCGCCTCGGACATGGCCGTTGACGCCGAAGGCAACGTCTATCTGTTGGTGGGGAGCGGGAGCACCAAGTGGTTGGTGCGGGTTGTGCCAGGGGAGGCCGGCGATTGGCGGTATTCCAAGGTGGTTCAGCTGACGGGAGCCGGCGGCGGTGCTAGCCCCTTCACCAGTAACGATGTGTGGGGCATGGCGTTCTACAACGGCACGTTGTATGCGTTCGGGGGATCGACGGGCAACCTCTTCGCCATCGATCCCGTGTCCGGCGTGGCGCGCAGCCTCGGCGATATCCCAGGAACCGGCTACCTCGACTTGGCGACGTGCCAGACGGCGCCGGTGGTCCGCGGTGTGGTCTACAACGATGTCGATGGCGACGGCGCCGTATCGGAGGCCGAGGGCGTTGTGCCGGGGGCCACGATCGAGATGTATGGCACCGATGGCGCCAAGGTCGGCGAGCGAACCACCGATGGGGCCGGCCAGTATTCCTTCATTCTCAACGCCGTCAACACCGAATTCACGGTCCGTCTGGTCCAGCCGCAGGTGAACGGTCGCAATGCCGGTCAAACGTGGGCGAGCGCGGACGCCGTGCATGCGAACGCGGTGACGGCCCACTGCGAGGCCGGTGGAGCGCCATCGGCGGAGCGGACCGAATCGGGGCCGTGCCGGGGCGCTCGTCTCGATGGCATCGATCCCACCTCGGGAGTGGCAGGGAACCTCAACGCCGCCGGGATTCGCACCACCGTGCACATGGTGACATCGAGCGAGGTGGCCGTGGCGAGCTTTGGCGTCACGACGGCATCGTCCTGGGGTGACGCGCCGGACAGCTTTGGGACCACTGCGCAGCGCAATGGCCCCAGCCATCTGACGGGACCGGTCCGCGCCAGGATGTGGCTGGGGGAGACGCCGGCACCTCCGAACGATGCCGCACCCTCCGCGGCCGCGACCGGACACTCCACCGACGATGGCGTGAGCGTACGCATCGCTATGCGGGACGTGCCGCTGAGCGGAGCTGTGTTGGCCAGTGGTAACAGGTATGAGTTGACGGCCCGTGTCTCGGGCGATCCGACGGCGGGGTCGTGGTTGCGCGCATGGCTCGCCCCGCAGACCGCGGCCGGCGCTTCCGCGACGGCGTGGCCGGACACTCACGCGTTCGACGCCCAGGTCATGGGCGGCGACGAGTTCTCGTTCGAGTGGACGGTGCCGGAGGCGCTGCCCGCTGGACCGACAGCGGAGGTCTATGCCCGCTACCGTCTGTCCACCAAGCAAGGCGTCGGCGCCACCGATGCCGCATCAACCATTCCTGCACCGGGTTCAACGCAGGCGGACACCGTGGCGTGGGTCAACGACGGTGAAGTCGAGGACTACCGGGCCTACGTGGCGCCAAGCGTGGTGCGCCTGGCGGTGATCACCAAGCAGTACGCCGCTGGACCCTTCGCGTTCACCCTCGACAACGTCCGATCCGCCGCCCCGTCCTCGGCGACCGACATGATCACCACGACCGCCCCCGAGGAGCTTGTCCGGTCGGATGCCACACACATTGTGGCCACTGCGGGGGAACCGGTGACTATCACGAGGACCTCCGCCCCGGCCGGATGGGGGCTCAGCGCGGTCTCGTGCTGGAACCAGGCCGAGGAGGTGGTGTCTCCTGGGACCATCGACGCCACCACCATCACGCTGCCTGGCAGCTTGACGGCTGCCGGCCAGGACATCTTCTGTGTCTTGACTCACGCGAAGGCGCCGGTGGGGGACGCCTCGGAAGTCACCGGAACGTCCGGCACGCGTGTGGCCGACGGCGCCGAGTATCACGAGGTGACCGCCTTGATCCGCAGTGACGACGCACGGGTTCTGGCCGGCCAGACCGTCACCTTCTCGCTGGACGGCGCGACCGGAGCAGCCTTGTCCGCGACCACATGCCAGACAGGCACGGACGGCACCTGCACCATCCGCGTCACGGCCACCGAGTCCGACACCTACCAGGTCTCCGCGACCGTCCTGGGTGCGCAGGGGACACCCGAGGCGCTGAGCGGCTCGCCCGTCTCGGTCGAATTCGTCCCTGGCGACCCGGATCCCGGGATGTCCCACGTCTACATCACCCCTGGATCCAAGATCGCCAACGGCACCGACTATCACACCGTGCGGGTGGAACTGCGTGACGCCAACGGGAACCGGGTTCGCGATGCGAGCGATCGGATCACGCACGATCCGACCCCGGCCACGGGTGTCGGATTTGGCACCATCACCGCACTGACCGGGGACGATGCCGGAGATTACACCTTCTCGGTGACCTCGACACGATCCGGGGACACGGTCGTCGACGTGGGCGTCACTGGCCTCACCGCATTGATCGGCACGGTGACCGCCGTATTCGATGCCGACGATCCGTTGCCGGGCAACTCCTCGCTCACCGTCGACCCGACCCGACTGCCCGTGGGGGAGACCGCCGTCGCCACGGCACGCCTGGTGGACGCCAACCAGAACCCGGTGGCGGGCATCCGCGTGTGCTTCTCCACCGACCCGGAGATCTCCGACGCCATCACCACCTGCAAGGTGACGTCCACCGCCGGGCTCGCGTCGGTGGACATCACCACCCTCGTGGCTCGCGGATACGAGGTCTATGCCTCGTTCGTGGACCGGCAGAATGTCACCCGTCCGTTGACCGGGAGCCCCACCACCGTCGTCTTCGAGCCTCTCGATCCCGACGGGGGTACGACCACATTGACTGGGACGGACTCCGAAACCCGCAAGACCGGTGGCCAGGCCTACCACGAGGCGACCGTGACCGCGCGCGACATTCATGGCAACCCCGTCCCTGGGGCGCCCGTCCTGTTCGCCCTCGAGCCGGGCATCGGGTCGCTCACGCCCGATTCGTCGTTGTCGGGTGTCACCGTGGCGGACGGCACCTACACCATCAAGATCGTCTCGGCGTCGACGGCCGGCACGGCCTATGTCACGGCCATGTTCGGCAGGCCGTCCGGCACAGCGGATACCCCTGTCACCGGGGGCGCCCCCCAGGCGACGCGCCTCGCCTTGGAGTTCGTTGCCGATACCGTCGAGCCCGGCGAATCCGAGTTTGAGCTGTCCACGGGCACCCGAACGGCCAACGGCATAGACGCGCACGCGGTCACTGTCACGTTGCGAGATGCCAACCGGACGCTGGTGACCGGCGAGGAAGACCACATCGAGGCTGTGCCGACCGGCACCGGTGGGATCGGCACCGGCACCGTCGGGCCGTGGACGGAGATCTCCACCGGCGTCTACCGGGCGCAGATCACCTCGACCGTCTGGGGTGTCAAGACGGTGGATGTGTCCTGGGCCGGAGAGACGATCGCCGCGACCGATCCACCGGGGACCACGACCGTCGAATTCGTGGCAGGCACCATCTCCGATCCCGATTCCTTCTTCTCGGTCTCGACAGGCGACGTGATCGCCGATGGCGACCTGACTCATTTCCACACGGTCACCGTGACGCTGCAGGACGCCGACGAGAATCCGATTACCGACCTGCAGGGCTCGGTCATCGAGGCGTCGGCGATCCTGGCAGGATCGGATCCGCCGGTTGTCGCGACGCTCAGCGGCTTCACGCCGAGTGCAGTCCTCGGCGTGTACACGGCACACATCACCTCGACGGTGGCCGGCGATTTCACCGTGACGGTGGGTGTGCGCACCGGCGCCGAGGTGCAGCCGATCCGCTCGGGCACCGCCAACGCCATCGCCCATTTCATCCCCGGCAATCCGGGCGGGCTGTCGCATCTCGCCGTGGACCGAACCTCGGTGAGGGTGCGCGAGATCATCACGGCGACCGCCACGCTCCTGGACGATGACGGCAACCCCGTCCGGCCCACCACAGTGACCTTCTGGACGGTCCCACCGATCGCGCTGCCCGGCAACGGTGAGGTGACCACCGGGGAAGGCACAGGTCAGGCGCAGATCGCCATCACCACGACGCGCGCCGGGGATTACCAGCTCTTTGCCGCCTACGGCACGCCACCCCAAGACGTTCCCCGCTCGCCGATCGCCATCACCTTCACCCCGGGCAATCCGGTATTCGGCGATGGCCTGACCGAGCTGACCGGCTCCGACGGCACCCGACTCGCCAACGGCGTGGACTACCACACGGCTACCGTGACCGTGCGCGACGGGGACGCCAACCCGATCCCCGGCGCCGCCGTGGGTGTCGCCGTTGGCGGCGTGGGTGCGCTGGCGTCCGGGCAGCAACCGTCGGGTATCGCCGATTCGGGTGGCCAATACACCGTCCGCATCGTGTCCCCCGCCTTCCAGGCCGGGACCTCCACGGTCGAGGCCACGGTCAACGGTGAAACCCTCACCGACGGCCATTCTGCGGACCCGGTGGTTGTGCGCCAGACCTTCATCACCCCCGACGTCGGCGACGGGTCGACGTACACGCTCACCGCGGGGACCAAGGTGGCGAACGGTATCGAGGCCCACACCCTCGTTGTCACGCTCCTCTCGGCGACCGGCACCCCGATCACCGACCAGGCGGCCGACCTATCCGCCCTCGCACGCGGCAGGGACCCCCAGGGCGACGCGACCGTCGGGGACTTCATCGAGGGATCCCCCGGCGTCTACACGGCACCGATCACCTCCCATGCGACCGGGATCAAGGATGTGACCGTGACGGTGCACCACACCACCCCGGTGCGGCCGCTGGATCCGCCGGGGCGGACCACGGTCGAGTTCACCCCCGACCGCTACGACCCGGACCATTCGGGGTACTCGGTGTCGCAGTTCCCCGACGTGGTGGCCGACGGCGCCGCCGCACACAAGCAAACCGTGACCGTGGTGTTGGGCGATGCCTGGAACAATCCGATCTCCGGGCGCGACGCGGACCTGACTGGTGAGGCGAGGCTGGCGGCGACACCATCGGTCGAAGCGACGGTCGCGGACTTCGGTGAGACATCCACTCCTGGGGTCTATGAGGCGGCCATCACCTCGACCGTGGCGGGCACCTTCACCGTCACGGTGACGCTGACCAGCGGCACCTCGTCGCCGGATGACGTCCCCGCCGCGGGGAACATCCTCGCGGTCTTTGTGCCGGGCCCACCCCATCCCGGCACCTCCACCCTGGAGGTCAGCGAGACCGACCTGGTGGCGGGCGGGCGGGCCGTCGCCACCGTGACGGCGCGCGACGCCGATTCCAACCTGAAGGCGGGTGCCGACATCCACCTGTGGACCGACCCGTCGATGCCAGGCGGCGGCGAGTGGTGGATCACGACCGGTGACTTGGGTACCGCGGTGCAGGAGATCAGTACCACACAGATCGGGACCTACCGCCTCCACGCGGCCCTCGGATCCTCCACGGCGGACATCACCGGGTCTCCGGTCGATATCACGTTCCGCCCGAGGGATGTGGATCCGGGTGAGTCGGCCTTCGCGGTCTCCCAGCGTCCGGACGTCATCGCCGATGGCACCCAGACCCAGACCGTCACCATCACCCTCGACGACGAATACGGCAACCCGGTCTCACCCCTGCCCGGCACCATCACCGTCCGCGCGGTGAACGGCAGCGATGACGCGGTGCCCACGCCGGCCGTGCCCGGCACAACCCCGGGCGAATACCTCGTCGATCTGACGGCCGAGGTCTCCGGCACCTACATCGTGGACGTCACCTACACCCCGCCGACCGGGACTCCCCAAACCATCGGCCACGGCGCCAGCAACAACCTCGCGGTGTTCATTGCCGGACCGCCGGACACCAGAGAGTCGGTCCTGACGGTGACATCGGGAGAAGTCGTGGTGGGGTCGAACCATTACGCCACCGTCACCGTCAGGGATGCGAACCGCAACCTGGTGGAGGGAACCTCGGTGAGGTTCTGGACCGTGCCTGAGATCGCCATCGCCGATGGCGGAGCCGCAGTATCGGGAGCAGGTGGCGAGGCCCGTGTCGCACTGACCACCGCGGAAGCGGGAACCTACACCGTTCACGCGTCGATTGATGGCGAAGAAGTGACCGCGAGCGGGCAACTCACCGTTACCTTCGTCGCCGGCGGAACGTCCGCCTCGCAGTCCGAGTTGACCATTCCCACCGAGCTGGCCCCCCAGCCCGTGATCGCGAACGGGACCGATGTCCACCGCGCCCAGGTGCATGTCCGCGACGGCGACCGGAACGACAAGCCCGGCGTGGTCGCGAGTGTGACCGTGACAGGTCCCGACGGGACCATCCGGTATTTCACCACGCCGGCCACCGGCACGAATGGGATCGCGTTTGTCGAGTTCAGCGGGACCGTCGCCGGGGACTACATCGTGACTGCGACGGTGGTGGACGATGGCGTACCCACCGCCGTGACGGGGAGCCCAGCCACCGCGACCATGGAGCCGGGCGAACCCAGCGTGCAGACCTCGACGTTGGCATCCTCGCGGGAATTCGTCGAGGCAAACGGCACGGATGCGGCCCGGCTCACAGTCACCCTGGCCGACGCCTACGGCAACCTGCTCGGCCACGGCGGCGATCAGGTGACCCTGCTCACGACCGTCGGCACCGTTGGCTCGATCACCGATCACGGTGACGGCACCTACACGGCCGATGCGACGTCATCGTCCGCGGGGAGCGCCACGGTCAGCTTCACCGTCAACGGGACCACCTCTGCGGGGCCGGCCCCACGCACCCAGGTGATCGAGTTCATCGCGACACCGGCAGCTCCGATGCCCCGGTACGCCAACGCGACCACCGTGGTGGGGACCGCGGCGCCCGGTACCACCGTCACCGTGTACTCCCCATCGCATGCGGAGATCTGCCAGACCGAGACCACCGTCCTGGGGACGTTCCGCTGCACGCCGCTGAGCCCCTCTCAACCGCACGAGGCGCTCTTGACGGTCACGGCCACCGAGTCGCACGGCTTCGTCTCGGCGCCTGCCACCGTGCAGGTTGATGCGGTGCCGCCTCTGCCACCCGTGGTCAACCCCACTGACGGAACCGATCTCACCGGCGAGGGCGGCGATCCGGGCGACACGGTCGTGGTGATCAATCCCGACGATGGCACCGTCCTGTGCGAGACCGAGGTGGACGCCGATGGCACCTTCCGCTGCGGACCGCTGACCCCGCGTCCCGGCGACGGGACCCCGATCGAGGTGATCGTGGTCGATCCGGCTGACAACTCCTCGGAACCAACCCGCGTCGTTGTCGATTCGGCCGCGCCCGAGCCCCCGGACGTGGATCCGAGCGATGGGTCCATCGTCTATGGCGATGCCGAGCCCGGCTCTCACGTGGTGGTCAGGGATGCGGATGGCGTGGTGGTGTGCGAGGCGGACGCGGACCGCGACGATGGATCGTGGTCGTGTGAGCCGGACCGCCACGTGGACGATGGCGAGGAACTCGAATCCGTGGCCGTCGATCCGGCGGGAAACACCTCCCGGCAGACCATCGTGGTGGCGGATCAATCGCGTCTGCCCGTGCCCAGCGTGGACCCGTCCAACGGTGGCGTGATCGTGGGCCACGGGATCCCCGGATACACCGTGGTGGTCACGTTCCCGGGTGGAGCCGAAGCGCGGACCGTGGTGGACACGGACGGCCGTTGGTCCGTCACGCCGCCGCCCGGCTATGCGCCGGTCCACGGTCATGAGTTGCAGGTCATTCATGAGACGCAGTTCAACCGCGCCCAGGTCAAGACCTCGCCGAACGCCGCGCTGGTCCTGGACCGCCTGGCGCCCGATCGGCCTGTGCCCACCCCCACTGGCGGCGGAACTCTGTCCGGCAGCGGGGAACCCGGTGCGAGCGTCAGGGTGGTGTCCGCGAACGGGATCGAGCTGGCGACAGGCACCGTGAATGCCGCCGGATCGTGGTCGGTCACCCTGCCCACCATGGTCACGGTGGGCGACATCGTCACCATCACGCTGACCGACGCCGCGGGCAACGTCTCGGTGGCGTTCAGCCTGCGGATTGGCTTGATCGCGACCGCAGCGGATCGGGAGATCGTGACGGTGGGTGAGACGGTGAGCTTCACCGTGATCAACCTGCAGCCGGCAGAACAGTCGACGGGCACCGTTCACTCCATCCCGGTGTCGCTGGGCGCGGTGGTGGGCGATCCGAACGGCGCTGCCACGTACGCCTGGACGGTTCCACTGGACGCCGAACTCGGCGTTCACACGTTCCACGCCGTGGGCGGCTTCTCGGGTGAAGCCGTCAGTCCGGCGTTCACCGTGGTCGCGCAACCGGTGGTGGCTCCTGAAGCCGAGCCGGTGCCGGAGGTGCCGCAGGTGCAACCGTCGCCGGCGCCGCTCGCCAAGACCGGCATCAGCGCGCTTGGCGCCGCCCTGATGTGGTGGACCATGGCAGTTCTCGGTGCGGGGTTTGTTCTCATCCTGGTGGCGGGACGGCGCCGGCGCCAGGACGGGTGAGGCCAGGGCCCCGGCCCCGACGTCTCACCAACCCGTCGAGTTTCACCTTTCCGGGCTCCCAGGGGCGGTTTCGGGCCTGAAACGTGAAACTCGGCGACCTTGGGCGCCACCAGGTTCAGGCAGACGGATCTCCCGGAGTCACCGCCTCGCGGCGGACCACACGGCGAGGCGCGGGAGCCTACGCATCTAACGCGGGCCGCAAGATCTGCACGTGATTCCACGGGTGTGTTGCGCGCGGACTTGACGGCGCGGTTGAGGCACGCGGCGGCGGTCGCGCTGCTCGGTCCTCGGCAGATCGGGAAGACCATGGTGGCACGGGACATCGCGAACCAGTGGGAGGCCGGTGTGGTCTACCTCGACCTGGAGCGGCCTGCGGGCCAGCGCCGCCTGGAAGATGCCGAGACGCTTCTTACCGCACAGGTAGACACGACCCCGGCGAACGTCAAGCGTTCACGCTTGTCTGTGAGCCGATTGACGTGTTGAGACTCGCAAGAGTCGACACCCACGTTGGTGCTCCTAGATGAGATCCACCGCCGGCCAGAGATATTCGAAGTCTTGCGCGGTGTGATTGACGCCAACCGCCGCCGCGCGAGGGGTCGCCTCCGGTGACGCCGCCGAAGTGGGCCGGTTCATCCAGCCATTGTCGCCCTTGATCGCGATCACCAACTGCTCGGCCCTCAGAAGTCGGTTGCGAGTGCGGGTGCGCGGTAGGAGTGCAGGGCCGTGTCGAGCAGTTCCAGGGCGTCTGGTGTAGTTTCGCGGATTTGTCCCGCGTCCTCAAGGACTGCCAGCCCCGTGCCGCCCAGGTAGGCCGCGCTGAACGCCGCGATATCGCCGACGATGTCGGGCCTAGCCCCCGGGGCTGCGGTCACCTCGGCGTGGTCTCGGTTGCCGTGCAGCCGCCATGTGCCGGTGTTGGTGGGAAGTAGGGGGTCGGTGACCTCTAACACCAGGTCAACGGGGGCCGCGTAGCGCCTCGCCGCGAGGGCGGCGGGAAGGTCGATGAGACGGGTGTGGATGGCATCGCACACCAGCGGCTTGGCTGCGCGCCAGTTGAGAAGTAGGGAGAACAGCCATCCGTCGAGGGGTTCGTTGTCCACGGTGACCGCCGCCGTCAGGTCCATCCCGATCAGGGATTGCCACAGGGCGTGGGCGCTGGCGGGGTCGGTGGCCACGAACTCCTCGACCGCAGTCACGGACTCAGTCATGTTGGCCTGGACCTTGCCGTCCCGCCGGAACAGGGCGAAGCCGGTTGGCCGTCCATCGCGCCGTGCCACGGCGACGCGCAAACGCTCGGTTTCCCGCAGATGAGTGTCGGTGTTGGTGAGTCGCTGCTCACGTGCGCCGATGGTGACCAGTTCGGTCCATCCCGGCCGGGCCGCCCGCGAACGCCCCGCTTGCTTGCGCACGTCTTGGACGAGTGCGTCGTGGTCGGCGAAGGTGGCCGTGTCGAAGTGGACGTGAACGGCATCGGCGGCGGGTATCGGTCGCAGAGCGGCCCCACTCGGGATCCGCACCGAGACCGATTGGCTCGCCACGCCGTAGCCGAAACGTCCATAGAGCGGCAGTTCGGCGGCGCACAGCATGGACATGGGTTCGCCGCGCTCGGCGCAGTCCTGGAAGTGGGCGGCGATCATCGCGCGCAGGAACCCGCGCCGCCTGTACCCCGGACGGACCGACACCCAGGTCAGACCCCCGGCGGGGACCCGTCCGCCCGGCACGGGGATGTCGAAGCTCCACGCCGAGGACACCGCCGCCAATACCGGGCCTCCCGGTTCGTCGACCTCGACTCCGTACACCCGCGAGAAGTCGACCCCCCACGTTGGGGGCATACGGGGATCGTGTGGACGCCCCCCGAAAGCCCACTCAGCGACATCGTTCATCACCTGGGCCCACGTCTCGTCGCCCCGAACCAGGCGTGCCGGCGCGATAGCCGCTTGCGTCTCTTCCATGAAACTCATGATCGTGCCCCCTGTCGTTGTCAGGCTCCGGCCCAGGTCACCGTCGAAAGCCACCGCCGATCCTAGGGCAGGCCGGGCGCCCGGCGCGCCGGGCAAGTCCGGGGGGACGGTGGTGCCCGGGGAGACGGTGGGCTGGGTGGACGTGGCACGGCAGGCCGCGTGCGGTGTAGGCCGAACTGGCAGGTCCGTGGGCGCACGGGCTGGCGTGGGAGTGCGTCGAGATTGTCGTATACCAGACTCCGAGGCTTATTGGAAACTCGGTCGAGTACTGCCCGACCGACACTCTGACCAGCGACAACGCGAAGGCAATCGGGAATTTCTAATAACGCTCTCCGATGCCCGACATCGGGTCTGGGGGACCACCGAAGTCTGGTATTCGACAATCCCGATTTCTCACTGGAGTCACGGGACCGGGCATTCGACAATCTCGATGACGTCATCGTCCGTGGGCCGCGGCGGCGACGGCCGCGATGAGGGCGGCCATCACGACTTCACTGGCTCGGCCGACGGCGACGACGACGGCAGCCCCATGGACGGCCGAGTTGCCAGTGTGAGGACCCAGATCGGCACTTTCGCCCCTCGAACCTGAGACTCGATAGCCGGGGTGGTTGTGTGATACCCGATCGTGGTGACGGCGTCCGAGCTGTCGTGTCATGTGCCGCCTGGCCCTGGGATTGAGCCCGGTCAGGATGGCGCAGATGGTCGGAAACGTACAGAAGTTTGCCCCGATGAAACTTCTGTACGTTTCCGACACGCGGCTCATCGCCCTCGATCCTGTGGCAGCTGTCTGAACTGGGCGAACGCTCAGGTGTGTCCAGCTCGCGAGTGCTGCAGACGGTCGAAAACGTACATACTTTTGTCCTAGCGCGTTTTCTGTACGTTTCCGACACACCACTGGCGCCCTTGTTCCTGGCGACCTCAGTGTGCGCGGGCGGCCGGGCCAGGCGATGCCGATCCCGACGATGACCGGAGGTCACGTTCATGCCAACCTGTCGGGTCTCCCGAGGATGGATCGCCATTCGGCTTCCGCGATGGTCACGTCGGCCAGGTAGGCGCCTTTCATCCCGAATGAGATGGCCGCCAACCACATGTTCTGAACGCAGGCGCCGATGCCGAACCACTCCTCGCCGTACCCGAACAGCGATGGGGCGAGGGCCTCCGGC
The DNA here is from genome assembly GCA_031266115.1 of Bifidobacteriaceae bacterium. Taxonomy (GTDB): domain Bacteria; phylum Actinomycetota; class Actinomycetes; order Actinomycetales; family WQXJ01; genus JAIRRT01. The sequence continues at coordinate 1,388 of JAISBQ010000025.1, read as the reverse complement.
GTGGCCGCGAGCACCGCTCCGGTGCCACCGCTGAAAGGCCCGACGTTCTCAACGAGCACCGCGAACGACACAGACTCCACGATGGCGGCCGACCCCTCGACGGTCGATCGGACCGCCGACGGACCCGCAACGGATCACGGGCGAGCGTCCCGCGCGATCCACCAAGACGGGTTACCGTGCGAGAAGGGTGCTTGTCTGCTCAGCGCGGTCACCTGCCGCTAGCCGATGATGGTATATTTTGCGGCATGTTTTCCGCCATGGATGCCGATGATATCCTGAATGACCTGCCTGACCAGCTACTACAGGCGCTGTTTGATGCCGTCGAGGCGGCTGCCTTGGACTGGAGACAACACACGGCTGAGCACCCTGACTGGACAGCTCCGATGTACGAACGCGACACGGCGGGCTGGATCCATGCCCGACTCCGGTCGCATCTGAGCCAACGACTCGACGGGCTCGGCGGAGTCAGCATCGTTGACCGGGAGCCGAACTACGTCATCACGGCCCTAGGCGCCGATGGGCGGATGTATCAATGCCGAGTCAAACGGCACAACGAGAACGATCTGATCAGCTCATATCCGACCGTTTCGGACAGACAGTTCTGGGGCGACGAGCCCTCCGAGTTCGACGAGCTCGACGTGATCCGACTCGCACTCGGATACCGATGGGACCGCGACGCGCGCAGTGTCGGTGTCTCGGTGGTCAGCTACCGCAGGGGAAAGAACAATCCCATCTGGGCTGTCGAAATTCAACGGTCTGCTGTACGTGGTTCTGTCTTGACGTTCACACCGATTTCCCCGACGCTTCCGGCGGTTGACTTGCTGGATGCGCAGCGCGCAGTGCAGCCTGCTTCAGGAGAGGAGTAGGCGTGGGCCGTATCGGTGAAGTGTTGCAGACCGCTCGGGTGGCCAAAGGGATGACCCAGGCGGACCTGGCGAGCGCAGCGGGTGTCGCGCAGGGGGCGTTGTCACGATACGAGCATGACTTGCGCACGCCCGATGAAAGCACAGTCGAGACGTTGGCGGCGGCTCTCGGTATCCATCCCTCCCTCCTTGAGCGCGCCGAGCGAATCTCGGGTGGGATCGCTGTAGGAGCGCACATGCGTCGTAAGGCCACGGCACCCGCGACGCAATGGCGGCGCCTTGAGGCCGAACTCAACGTTGCCAGGTGGCATGCGGAACGACTCCGCGACGATGTCCTTATTCGTGCTGACTTGTCCCTCCCAGCGTTCGATCCGTTCGATGACGAACCTGCTGATGCCGCCCGGATGCTGCGCGCGCAGTGGCGGATACCATTGGGCCCCATCGCGTCTGTCGTCGAATGGCTCGAGGCCGCTGGCGTGCTGGTGATCGGCAAAGACCTTGGACGTACTTCCCGCGTCGATGGGC